>NZ_JAUSUL010000004.1:300000-377179 GCF_030814015.1 Amorphus orientalis | reverse complement strand
CTGCGCGCCGGCGCGGCGTACTCGTGGGCCGACATCGACACGGCGCGCACGGCCGCCTTCACCGGCTTTTCCCAGTACCTGACCGGCTCGACCAACGGCGGCACGGCCCAGGTGTTCGGCGAGGCGGGCTACGAGGTCCTGACCGGGCCGGTCGCGCTGGAGCCGTTCGCGGGTCTGGCCTATGTGGCGGCCTCGACCGACGGGTACACGGAGACGGGCGGCTCGGCCGCACTCTCCGTCCAGAGCGACACCACGGAAGTGACCTACACCACGCTCGGCATTCGCGCCGGGGCGGACCTGCCGGTCTCCTTCGCCCGGGCGCGGGTGACGGGTCTGGTCGGCTGGCGCCACGCCTTCGGGTCGCTCGATCCGGTCGCGACCAACGCGTTCGCGGGCGGCTCCGCGTTCACCGTCGCCGGGGTTCCGATCGCCGAGGACGTGGCGGTCCTCGGCGCCGGTCTCGAAGTGGATCTGGGTGCTCCCCCGGACCTGGGCATCGCCGGCACGACGCTGGGCGTCGACTATGACGGCCAGTTCGGCTCCGGCGCCGTCGACAACTCCGTCACCGGACGGCTGACGGTCAGGTTCTGACCGGACAGCGCTACCCGCGAAGACACGAAAAAGGCCGCGCTGGACGCGGCCTTTTTTTATGATTGGAAGCGGTAGCCGCCAGCCCGGCCGGCGGTCAGCCCTCGGAGGTCAGCCGCTCGGCGTGCCAGTCGAGATGGTCTTCCACAAAGGTCGCGATGAAAAAGTAGGAATGGTCGTAGCCCTCCTGACGCCGCAGCGTCAGAGGAATGCCCGCCTTTCCGCAGGCCGCTTCCAGAAGCTCGGGCTTGAGCTGGTTCTCCAGGAACCCGTCGGCCAGCCCCTGGTCGACGAGGATGTCGCCGACCCGGTGGCCGTCCTCGATCAGGGCGCAGGCGTCGTAGCGGCGCCACTCGGCTTCGTCCCGGCCGAGATAGCCCGACAGCGCCTTCTGGCCCCAGGGACAGTTGATCGGCGAGGCGATCGGCGCGAACGCGGAGACAGCCTTGTAGCGATCGGGATTGCGCAGCGCGATCGTGAGCGCGCCGTGGCCGCCCATGGAGTGGCCCATGATCGACTGCCGTCGACCGTCGACGGGAAAGGCGCCGGCCAGCACCTCAGGCAGCTCCGTCTCGATGTAGCTCGCCATCCGGTAGTTCCGGTCGAACGGGGCGGCGGTCGCATCCACGTAGAAGCCCGCGCCGAGCCCGAAATCGTAGGCGGCGTCGGCATCGTCGGGCACAGTTTCGCCGCGCGGGCTGGTATCCGGCGCCACCACCGCGAGGCCGTGCTTCGCGGCCACCCGCTGGGCGCCGGCCTTGGTGGTGAAGTTCTCCTCCGTGCAGGTCAGTCCCGACAGGAACCAGACCAGCGGCACCGGCCCGCTTTCGGCGGCTGGCGGCAGGTAGAGCGAGAACCGCATGTCGGTCCCGGTTTCGGAGGATCTGTGCCTGCAGACCAGCTGCCGGCCGCCGAAGGAGCGGTTTTCGGAAACGGTTTCGACGGTCATCGGATGTCCTTGTGGCTTTGCTCGACCGGCATGCAGCCGCATGCGCGACGTGCTCAAGGTGGTGTGTCTGAGGTCGTTTCGGTTCGCTCGAACGCTTCTGTTCGAGCCTGTCTACAGCCAGTCTCCGAGTTTCCTCTAGGTCAGGAAAGGGCCACATCCGCTCATTCCGGCCTTCGCCGGAGTGAGCGGAGATTGAAACAGGCGCTCTGCACAATCCCGACGTCCTGTCCGGATTGCTCCCGCCAGCGCGCGACCGCGCGCCGGCCGGTCAGGCCGCCCCCGCGGAGCGGTGAGCGGAGCGAACACGCGTGAGCGCGAACTATCCTCCTGCGCAAATCCCGGACGGAAAACCGGTTCCCACTTTTCCTGGGATTTGCTCAGAACTGAATCACCGAGCGGATCGACTTGCCCTCGTGCATCAGGTCGAAGGCGGTGTTGATCTCGTCGAGCGGCATGGTGTGGGTGATCAGGTCGTCGATGTTGATCTTGCCCTCCATGTACCAGTCGACGATCTTCGGCACGTCGGTCCGGCCGCGCGCGCCGCCGAACGCGGTGCCCTTCCAGACCCGGCCGGTGACGAGCTGGAACGGACGGGTGGAGATCTCCTTGCCCGCCTCGGCGACGCCGATGACGATCGACTCGCCCCAGCCGCGATGGCAGCATTCGAGCGCCTGGCGCATCACGGTGGTGTTGCCGGTCGCGTCGAAGGAGAAGTCCGCGCCGCCGTCGGTCGCGTCGATCACCGCCTGGACGACCTTGTCGTGTCCGACGTCGTTCGGGTTGATGAAGTCGGTCATGCCGAACTTCTCGGCCATCTCGCGCTTCGCCGGATTGAGATCCACGCCGATGATCTTGTCGGCGCCGACCATGCGGGCGCCCTGGATCACGTTGAGGCCGATGCCGCCCAGGCCGAACACGACCACATTGGCGCCCGGCCAGACCTTGGCGGTGTAGATCACCGCGCCGATGCCGGTGGTCACGCCGCAGCCGATATAGCAGATCTTGTCGAAGGGTGCGTCCTCACGGACCTTCGCCACCGCGATCTCCGGCATCACCGTGAAGTTGGAGAAGGTCGAGCAGCCCATGTAGTGAAAAAGCTGGTCGCCGCCGGTGGAGAAGCGGCTGGTGCCGTCGGGCATCAGGCCCTTGCCCTGGGTCGCGCGGATGGAGGTGCACAGATTGGAGCGCTGCGAGAGGCAGGTTTTGCACTCGCGGCATTCGGGCGTGTAGAGCGGGATCACGTGATCGCCCGGCTTCACGCTGGTCACGCCGGCGCCGACCTCGCGGACGATGCCGGCGCCCTCATGGCCCAGGATCGACGGAAACAGGCCTTCCGGATCGCCGCCGGAGAGGGTGTAGGCATCGGTGTGGCACACGCCAGTCGCCATCACCTCGACGAGAACCTCGCCGTCCTTCGGACCGTCGAGTTCCACCGTCTCGATCGAGAGTGGTTCGCCTGCCTTCCATGCGACTGCTGCTCTGCTCTGCACCGAATGCCTCCGATCGGTTGCTGCTGATCAGGGCCCGGGACCCGGACAGCAGATGACTCCTGTCCGGTTTCTGGAGGGTGCGCGGAACCGTGTCAATCGGATGCTGCGGACGCCCATTCCGGGGCCCCCGCCATGTCGTCGTAGGTCACCGCCCGGTTTCGTCCGCGCCGCTTGGCCGCATAGAGAGCGTGATCGGCATGGGCAAGCGCCATGGCCTGGCGCAGCATCGGATCGTCGCCGTCGGGGACGCTCGCGAGACCGATGCTGACGGTGACCCGAACGCCGTCTGCGGCGCCGTCGACGGGCCACCCGGTATCGAAAGGCGTCTCCGCGACCGCCTGCCGCATGCGCTCCGAAAGCGTCCGGGCCTGGGACCGGGTCACGGCTGCCAGAAGCACGGCGAACTCGTCGCCTCCGAACCTGGCGAACGCGTCGCCCTGGCGCAGCACCCGCCGGATCCGCTCGGTGAGGATCTGCAGCACCTTGTCTCCGACGAGATGTCCGTGCCGGTCGTTGATGGTCTTGAAGCCGTCAATGTCCAGCAGGAACAGGAACGGGCGCGAAGTTTCCGCGCCTTCGGCGGCGGCCGATGCCTGCGGAATTCGCGAGAACCGTTCATCGAAGCCGCGCCGGTTCAGAAGCTCCGTCAGCGCGTCGCTGTGCGACGCGGACAGCGCATTCTCCTCGCGCTCCTTGCGGTGGGTGATGTCGATCAGGATCCCGGAGATGGTCCGCGGGTTGCCGTCGGGGTCGTAAGCGATCTCCGCGATGATCTCGGTCCACCGGACCCCGTTGCGCGCCGTGCGCAGCTGGACGTCCTGGCGCCAGCCGGGGGCTGCCCGTCGCGCCGCGGCGCGCAGGTTGCCCAGGATGCTGACCCGGTCGCCCGGCTCGATTGCCGCCAGCAGGCGCCGGAGCATCAGGTTCGCATAGGCGGCCGGATAACCGACCGTCCGCAGCAGGCCCTGGGAGCACCACACGGAGCCGCTGGAAAGATCGATCTCCCAGACCCCGCAGTCGCCCACCTTGTGAAACAGCTCGGCCTGGAACGGCCGGCTGTCGCGGCTCTCCACCATCAGTCGGGCGGCGATCATTCCGGCTGCGGCGCCGAGCGCATCGAGGACGAGGCCCGGGTTCGCGATCCTGCGCGCGCAGTCGTCGATGCCGATGGTGCCCCACCAGGCGCCGTCGACCATGATCGGCACGGCGACGGTCGAGCGGATCTGCTGGGTTGCGATGTAGTCGTGGAAGGGACCCGGCGAGATGTCGTCGAGATGGGTGCACTGGCCGATGCCCCGGCGACGCTGGTCGATGATGCGCGCATAGTGCGGATCCTCGAACGTCATCGAGAAGAAGCGGAATCGCCTGAGGCTCAGCTGTCGGTTTCGATCGCAGTCGGCCCACTCGAAGACGTAGTCCTGGACCACCTCGTCGTCAGTGATCTGCACCGTCTGGAACACCCAGACGCGGCTCGCGCGGCTCGCCGCGCCGATTTCCGCAAGGAGGCCGTCGATTCCCTCCGCAAGCCTCGGCGTTTCCGCCAAAGCGCGGCTGCTGCGGGCAAGCGCATGGACCAGGGCGGCTCCCTCCGTCAGGGGCGATATCTCCGCGCTGGCACGCGCTTCTCCAAGCATTCCTCGGGACCTTGGGCAGGACAGGGCGACGATCTTTGTAGACCGCCTTCCTCAAGGATAGCCCCCAATTCCTGCAACGTGAAGTTAATGATGCGCAACCTGGCGGAAGCATCGTCCCGAAGCGCGCCGGAACGGCGGGGAGAGACGGCGCGGACGTGCAAGCTGGGGGCAAGGGCCGCGTTCTATCGCCCGGGCGACCTCATGTGGACCTTCTCCCGGAGACCTGCCCGATGCGCATTGTCGATCTCTCGATCCGGAACAAGCTGCTCTTGAGCGCCGCCGCGCTCTCCCTGTTCTCGATGATCGCGGTCACCCTGACCGGCTCCCTCGTGATGCTCTCCACGGCAAGCAAGGATGCCGAAAACCAGGCACGGCTCATGCTGTCGGGTTATGCAGGCAACGTCTCGAGCTATGTCGGGGAGGCGATCGCCACGGTGCGGTCGGCCACCGCGGCCGTCGAAGGTCTGATCGCAGACGGAGATCGCGAGCGCAGCCATATCGCGAGCATCATGGAGCGGACCGTCCGTTCGAATGGCGATCTGGTCGGAATGACGCTCGCTCTGGAGCCGAATGTCTTCAATGACGATGCCGACCACGTCGGAGGGCTCTACGAGGACGAGGCCGGTCGCTTCGTTCCCTACTTCTTCCGCAATCAGGACGGCTCGATCGGCATCGAGAAGCTGATCATGACCAAGGAGGCGGGCACCGAGGGCTGGTACGACCTGCCGCTGGCGGAGAACCGGGACCTGGTGACGCCGCCCTACATCTATCCGGTGGCCGGCGAGGATGTCCTGATGACCACGGTGAGCTGGGTGGTCAACGATCCGCGCGGCGCGGCGATCGGCATTGGAACGTCCGACCTTCCGCTCAAGGAGCTGGCCGCGCGCCTGAACGACTACAGCCCGTTCGGTTCAGGTGTCGTTCAGGTGGTCAGCGGCGACGGTCTCTGGGTCGCCAATCGGGATCCGGCCCGGATGGGCGCGGCGGTCGAGGACCGGCAACTCACGCAGGTGCTCGCCGCCGCCGCGTCGGCTCCGGCGGCCGAGCGCTTCGGGGACCGCTATCTCAGCGCCGCGCCCGTCTCTTTCCCCGGGGTCGACGAGACCTGGTTCGTGGTCATGGACGTGCCGTATTCGGCAATGGTCGCCGGTGCGGTGAGCGCCCGCAACACGATGATCGGCGTATCCGCCGTGCTGCTGCTCGTCATCCTGGCGATCGTCTGGTTCGGAGCCGGCGCCCTGGCCCGCCCGGTGGTCCGCCTCACCGAGGCGATGCGGAAGCTCGCCGGAGGCGACACGTCGGTGACGGCCGCGACGGGCGATCGCCGGGACGAGATCGGCGACATGGGCCGTGCGGTGGAGACGTTCCGCGAGAACGCGATCGAGCGCCAGCGGCTGGAAGACATCCAGGCCCGGGAGGCGGAAGCGCGCGCCACGCGCCAGGCACGGACCGAAGCCCTGATCGGCGACTTCCGCGACAGCATCCGCGGCGTGATCGGAACCGTCGGCGACACCATCACCGATCTCGACCGCTCCGCCCATGAACTGTCGGAATCCGCCCAGGACAGCTCCGCCCGGGCCCAGGAGACGGCGTCGGCGAGTTCGTCGGCAACCCAGAGCGTCCAGACGGTTGCGAGTGCGGCGGAAGAGCTGTTCGCCTCGATCGGCGAGATCTCGCGGCAGGTCGGTGGGACCACGGACATCGTCCACAAGGCGACCCACGAGACCCAGGCGGCCAACGACAAGGTCGCCAGTCTCCATGCGGCGGCCAGCCAGATCGGCGAGGTGGTGTCGATGATCGAGGCGATCGCCCAGCAGACCAACCTGCTTGCCCTGAACGCCACCATCGAGTCGGCCCGTGCGGGCGAGGCCGGCAAGGGCTTCGCGGTCGTCGCGGCGGAAGTGAAACAGCTGGCGGAACAGACCTCGAAGGCCACCCAGGAGGTCACCGCCCACATCGGTGCGATCCAGGGGGCGACCGACGACGCCGTGTCCGCGATCGGCATCATCGCCCAGGTGATGCAGGAGGTCGGCGGCTACACGACGTCGATCGCCTCGGCGGTCGGTCAGCAGGAAGCGGCGACCCGGGATATCTCGAAATCGGTCCAGGATGCGGCCGCCGGCACCGGCGCCGTCACCCAGAACATGGACTATCTGAACTCGGCGATCGGCCACACGTCCGAAGTCGCCGACACGGTTCGTACGGCGTCGGAGGAAATGAACCGCAATGCCGAGATCCTGCGCCGCGAGATCGACCGGTTCCTGACCGACGTCGCTGCCGCCTGACGGGGGCGACGTCGGCACGACCGGGCGAAGCCGAAGCCGAGCGCGCGCCCGGCTTCGCAGGGATCAGATTGCTTCCATCAGCTCCGCGGTCATGGAGGCCTGGGCCTCCGCCAGCCCCATCTCGCCCTCAAGCGTGTGCAGCCGGAAGCGGGCGACGGCCTTGAGCGCGGACTGGGAAGGTGTCTCGGTCCCGGCGATCAGAAGTCTCACAGCCATGACGGCGCTGATCGCACACCAGCCCGCCCGCATGTAGCCCGAGGCGCCGGCTTCGCCATCGCGCGGGACGTCCTCGCGCTCCATCATCACGGACGAGAGCCGTTCGAAGCGGGAGACGACGCGTTCGGCCGTTCCGGCGAGATCGGCGTCGAGCGGCCGGGCGGCCTCGATCGCCGCCTTGGCGCGGTCCAGGAAGTCGGCGAGGCCGCGGCCCTTTTCGCGCCACAGCCGTCGGGTCAGGAAATCGAGCGCCTGGATGCCCGAGGTTCCCTCGTAGATCGCGAGCACGCGGCTGTCGCGCAGGGCCTGCTCGACGGGCCATTCCCGGGTGTAGCCGGCGCCGCCGAGCACCTGGATCGCGCCGCTGGCCACGTCGAAGCCGGTTTCCGCGCCGAAGGTTTTGACCATCGGCAGGAGCCAGGCGACGAAGGCGGCGTTGTCCTCGGCAGCGGCTCCCTCTTCGCGCCGGGCGAGATCCATCGAGACGGCGAGTTCGAGGATCGCCGCGCGCAGAATCTCCGTCTGGGCATCCAGCGCCAGGAGCTGGCGCCTGACGTCGGCGTGCCGGACGATCGGCAGGGGGGCTTCTTCCGGATCGCCGCCCTGTCGACGGTCGACGGCGTAGGCGAAGGCGACGTCGGCCGCCCGGGCGGCGATGCCCAGGCCCTCGCAGCCGGTCAGGAGCCGCATCTGCTCTATCATCGCGAACAGGGCGGGCAGTCCCCGGCCTTCGCGGCCGAGCAGGACCGCCTCCGCTCCGTCGAAGCCGAGGGCGCAGGTCGGCGAACCGTGAAGCCCGAGCTTCTCCTCGATGCGGGAAACGGTGACGGCATTCGCCGTGCCGTCGTCGCGGATGCTGGGCACCAGGAACAGGCTGAGCCCCCGAGTTCCGGGCTCGTCGCCAGTCCGCGCCAGCAGGCAGTGACCGATCCGGTCGGTGACGTCGTGGTCGCCGAACGAGATCCAGATCTTCTGTCCGGTGACCCGCCAGATGCCGTCGGCCTGTTCGGCCCGGGTGCGGATCCGGCCGACATCGGAGCCGGCGTCGGGCTCGGAGATGCAGATCGTCGCGCCCCATTCGCCGGACAGGAGCCTGGGAACCCAGGCGTCGCGGATCGTCTCGTCGGCGACGGACATCATCAGGTGAGCGGCGGCGCGGCTGGCGCCGGCGAGCATCATGAAGGCCGGGCAGGCGCCCTCGAAGAAGGGGCCGCACGCGGCCTGCAGCGTCACCGGCAGCCCCTGGCCGCCGACCTCCGGGGCAATCTCGACGCCGAGGAAGCCGGCCTCGGCGATCGCCTTGTAGGCGCCCCGGTAGCCGGCCGGCGTCCGCACGCGGCCGTTCTCCAGCCGGCATCCCTCACGGTCCGCGACCGGGTTCAGCGGCGCCACCACGGCGTCCGCGATCTTGGCGGCTTCGGCGATGATCGTGGCGGCCGTCTCGTCGTCGAGGTCGGGGTCGAGCTCGGTCAGGCGGCGCCAGCCGGGGGTTGCGGACAGTTCGGCGGCGACCCGGGCGGGCTGATCGCGATCGGACTCAAACACACTCATTTTGGCGGAAG
Organism: Amorphus orientalis; assembly: GCF_030814015.1. NCBI lineage: Bacteria > Pseudomonadati > Pseudomonadota > Alphaproteobacteria > Hyphomicrobiales > Amorphaceae > Amorphus > Amorphus orientalis. The sequence continues at coordinate 368,455 of NZ_JAUSUL010000004.1, read as the reverse complement.
CCTCACAGCGCCATCCAGGCGAATGACCTCGCCGTTCAGGTAGGCGTTCTCGATGATGAACAGGACGGCGTCGGCGAACTCGCTCGGATCGCCGAGCCGGCTCGGGAAGGGGATGGACTCCGCCAGTCGGCCGCGCGCCTCCTCCGGAATGTTGTAGAGCAGCGGCGTGAAGAAGATACCGGGTGCGACCGTGTTGACCCGCACGCCGATCCGGGCGAACTCGCGGGCCGCCGGCAGGGCCAGCGACACGATGCCCCCCTTGGAGGCGGCATAGGCGGACTGGCCGATCTGCCCGTCGGTCGCGGCGACCGACGCGGTGTTCACGATGGCGCCCCGGCTTCCGTCTTCCAGCGGATCGAGGTCCGCCATCTGGGCGGCGGCGAGCCGCATCATGTTGAAGGTCCCGATCAGGTTGATGCGGATGACGGTTTCGAAATCGGCCAGCGGCATCGGACCGTCGCGGCCGAGGATGCGGGCGGCAACCCCGACGCCGGCGCAGTTGACCAGGATCCGGATTCCGCCAAGGGCCGACGCGGCCTCCGCGATCGCGGCCTCGGCGCCTTGCGCGTCGGTGACGTCGCAGCCCAGCGCCACGCCGCCGATATCCGCGGCGACCGCGTCCGCTTTGGCCCGGTCCAGATCGAGAACGCCGACCTTCGCGCCACGGGCGGCCAGCATCCGGGCGGTTGCCTCGCCGAGCCCCGATCCGCCGCCGGTGACGATCGCGCCGAGATCGGTCGGCTTCATGCCGCCGGCTCCTTCTTGCGGGCCCTGATGACGCGTTCCTCGTCGTCGGAAAACAGCAGATCCACCAGGTGGTCGCGGTGCCGCAGGACGGCCCGCTGGTTGATCGACCCCTTGTCGGTGACCTCGCCGCGGTCGAGGGAGGGTTCCTCCTCCATGATCACGGCCCGGGTGACGCGGGTGGCCGATCCGGTGGCCGCCGCGGCGTGGGCCGCCAGAAGCTCGGCGATCTTTGCGCGAACCTTCTCATGGCCGACGATCTGGTGGTCGCGGAGCTCCGCCTCTTCCGGAACGAGGGACCGCATCTTCGGTATGTAGGGCAGGAGCAGCGCGCCCAGCGCCGGCTGGTTCTCGCCGGCGATCACCGCGTCGCGGACATAGCCGTCCATCTCGTTGACGAGCTTCGCCCTGAGCGCGCCCACGGCGACCCAGGTGCCGGTCTCCAGCTTGAAGTTCTCCGCCAGGCGCCCGTCGAAGAAGAAGCCCTTTTCCGGCCGGCCCGGCTCGGCGAACTTGAGCGCATCGCCGAGCTTGTAGAAGCCTTCCTCGTCGAAGGCGGCGGCGGTCAGCTCCGGATCGCGCCAGTAGCCCGGCGTGATGTTGGGCCCCTTCAGGCGCGCTTCCAGCTTCTCCTCGTCCGGGACCAGCTTGAGGGTCACGCCCTGGGAAGGAATGCCGACATTGCCGGGCCGGGACTGCTCTTCGGTGCATTTCAGCGCGAACGGCGCCGTCTCCGTGGAGCCGAGCCCCGTGGCCAGAAGCACGCGCCGGCCGATCGTCTTCACCGCCAGTTCGTCGAGCCGGTCCCAGGTGTGCTGGGCCATGCCGGCGCCGGCGTACATGATCATCTTCAGGTCGGCGAAGAAGGATTTGCGCAGCGCCTCGTCGGTTTCCATCGCATCGACCAGCATCTCGTAGCCGGCCGGCACGTTGAAATACCAGGTCGGCGAGATGTCCCGCAGGTTGTGGATGGTCTCGCCGATCTTGTTGGGGGCGGGCTTGCCCGCGTCGATGTAGTAGGTGCCACCGTTGTAGAGGACCAGATTGAACACCTTGTTGCCGCTGGCGGTGTGGTTCCAGGGCGCCCAGTCGACGATGATCGGCGGCTCCTCGCGCATGAAGGCGTAGCAGTCCGCGATCATTTCCTGGTTCGAGCACAGCATGCGATGGGTCTGGATCACCGCCTTCGGCGACCCTGTCGTTCCCGACGTGAACAGGAACTTGGCGACCGTATCCGGCGTGACGTCCGCATGGGCCCGGTCGACGGCGTCGGTCGGCTGGGTGCGGACCAGCGTCTCGAACTGGTCGCTCTTGCGGCCGGGCACCTTGTTGCGGCTGACCACGACCGGCGTCTCGGCCGGGAACGCCGCCTCGATGGCGGCGGCGTACTGCTCTCCGTCGGCGGCAAAGACCAGGCCGGGCGTGATCTTCGCCGCGATGTCGCGCAACTTCTCGTAGTCGGTGGAGACCAGCGAGTAGGCCGTCGAGATCGCGGCGGACGGGATGCCGACATGCTGCGCGGCCAGCGCCAGGAGCGCATGGTCGAGGCTCTTGTCGGACAGGATCGCCACCGGGCGGTCTTCCGAGAGCCCGAAATCGATCAGCTTCTGGGCAACCGAGCGAACTTTCTCCAGCGCTTCGCCGTAGCTGATCCGCACCCAGTCGCCGTCATCGCCCCGTTCGGCCATCCACGGCCGGTCCGGTGCGACCTCGGCCCAGTGGACCAGGCGTTCGGTGATCTTGTCAGGATATGGACCGAGCGGATCGTTGCGCCAGACCAGAATGGATCCGTCGTCGCGCTCCTCCGACCCGATGTCGGGCGTCCATAGCTTGACCTCTCTGAGGTCTGGCTTCGCCATCGGCTTCCTCCCCCGATGAAATTCGGCTGTTATCCTTTTGGCGGATACTTGACTCGATCCAGTTTGATTGTCTACTGGGAAACAAAAATTTCGTAGACAGTTCCCGAGCAGTGCAATCAGCGGGAACGCCGGGGGAGGAACACGGGTTTCATGAGCGACACCAGCGCGGCCACAAGTGCGGATCCCGATCTCGTCACCTACGAGCTCAAGGGCGACGTCGCGCTCGTCGGTCTGAACCGCCCGGACAAACGCAACGCCATTTCCGACCGTTTCATCGAGGCGATCGCCGTTGCCGTCGCCCGGGCTCAGTCCGAGGCCAAGGCCGCGGTGATTTTCGGCCACGGAAACCATTTCTGCGCCGGCCTCGATCTGGCCGAGCACGTCCAGAAATCGCCGATCGAGGGGGTGAAGGGCTCGCGGCGCTGGCACGCGGTCTTCGCCGAAATCGAACACGGCACGATCCCCTGGATCGCCGCCCTGCACGGTGCGGTCGTCGGCGGCGGGCTGGAACTGGCCGCCTCGACCCATATCCGCGTGGCCGATCAGAGCGCGTTCTTCGCACTGCCGGAGGGCCAGCGCGGCATTTTCGTCGGGGGCGGTGGGTCCGTTCGCGTGGCCCGGCTGATGGGCGCGGCGCGGATGGCCGACATGATGCTCACCGGACGCGTCGTGTCGGCGGAGACCGGCGAGCGCTGGAACCTTGCGAGCTACGTGGTCGACGAGGGCGGGGCACTGGACAAGGCGGTTGAGCTGGCGACCGTGGCCGCCACCAACGCGGAGCTGTCCAACTACGCCGTGATCAACGCGCTGCCGCGGATCCAGGATATGGCGAAGGAGGACGGCCTGTTCGTGGAATCCTTCATTGCCTCCTTCACCACGACCAGCCCGGAAGCGGAGGAGCGGCTGAAGGCCTTCCTGGAGAAGCGGGCCAAGCGCCTCAACGTGCCCAAGGGAGATGCCTGATGGACGCCACGCTGGTGCGCGAGACGGCGGGTGATCACGTCGATCTCGGCGAGCTGCGCGATTCGTTGGGATTTCTGATGCGGCTCGCCCAGCTGCAGGTCTTCGAGAACTACTTCGCCGCCCTCGGCCCCTACGACATGCGTCCGGGCGAATTTTCCGTGCTGGTGGTGATCAGCCGCAACCCCGGCATCCGGCAGGGGGTGCTGGCGAACCGGCTGATGATCAAGCGCGCCCACATCACCAAGATGGTGCGCGGCCTGGAGGATCAGGGGCTCGTCGCCCGCCGGATCCCCGACGAGGACCGGCGCGTGGTCGAGCTGACGCTGACGAAGAAGGGCAACGCGTTCGTTGCCGAGCGGATTGATGTACTCACGACCTTCGACCGCGCGGTGCCGGAGGGCATGACCCGTAAGGAGCGGGACCAGCTGGTTCATCTGCTCCACAAGTTCCTCGGACTGACGGAGGCCTCGGCATGAACGTCGACAGCCTGACAGCCATCGATATCCACACCCATGCCGAGGAGCCGTGTTGCGGAACCCGTGACGACGGCTACCACGAGTTCCAGGCCGGCATGGCGAAGTACTTCAAGAACCCGGCCGGCGCGGACGGCATGCTGCCGACGGTGCGCGACACCGCCGCCTATTTCCGCGAACGCAACATCGGCTGCGTGATCTTTCCGGTGGATTCGGAGCGGGAGACCGGCTTCCGGCGCTATTCCAACGAGGAAGTCGCCACGATCGCGGCGGAAAATTCCGACATCATGATCCCGTTTGCCTCGATCGACCCGGCCAAGGGCAAGGCGGGTGCGCGCGAGGCGCGGCGTCTGGTCCGCGAATTCGGCGTGCGCGGGTTCAAGTTCCATCCGACCATGCAGGGCTTCTATCCCAACGACCGGTCGGCCTACGTCCTCTACGAGGCGATCCAGGACGAAGGGGCGATCACCCTGTTCCACACCGGACAGACCGGCGTCGGCGCCGGCATGCCGGGCGGTATGGGCATGCGCCTCAAATATTCCAACCCGCTCTATCTGGACGACGTGGCGGCGGATTTTCCGGACCTGAAGATCATCCTGGCCCACCCGTCCTTCCCATGGCAGGAGGAGGCGCTGTCGGTCGCGACCCACAAGCCGAACGTCTACATCGACATGTCCGGCTGGTCGCCGAAATACTTTCCGCCGATCCTGGTCAAGTACGCCAACACGCTTCTGAAGCACAAGATGCTGTTCGGGTCAGACTGGCCGGCCATCACGCCCGATCGGTGGCTGTCGGACTTCGAAAAGATCGAGATCCGCGACGAGGTCCGGCCGCTGATCCTGAAAGAAAACGCCCGCAAGCTGTTGTCCTTGTAGAGGCGAGAAGAACAACGCGGCGTCACCGCCGAAGTTGTCGATCAGACGCGACTGCCAAGCCGCCGGCCGCAAAAGAGCCGCCGGGCGGCGCGCAACCTTGAGGGAGGAGAGACATGAACAAGTTTGTTGTTGCCGTAACCGCGGCGGTCGGGCTCGCAACGGCCGTGACCGCAGCCGATGCGCGCGAGCTTCGGGTCGCCCCGGGCGCCCCGCCGGCGCATCCGTCCAACAGCCATCTCTATCAGAAGCTCGTGGAGTATCTGCCGGAGGAATCCGACGGGGCGCTGACCGCCCGTCTGCTCGGTCCGGAAGTGGCCAGCCTCGGCCAGATGAAGGACGCCATCCAGAGCCAGCTCGTCGAGGTGGGCAATCTGCTTCCGCTCTACTTCCCGGCCGATCTGCCCAACATGGCGCTGGCCGGCGAGCTCGCCCTGTCGGGCCGCTCGCCACAGGCGATGGCCGCGGCGATGACCGAGTACATGGTCACCTGCGACACCTGCCAGACCGAGCTGAAGGACTTCGGCATGGTCTATCTCGGCTCCGGCTCGTCGGACGTCTACACGCTCCTGACCAAGGAGCCGATCGAAACGGCGGACGACCTGCAGGGCGTGCGGCTGCGCAGCGGCGGCGCCCCGTTCTCGCGCTGGGCTGAAAACTTCGGCGCCGTTCCGGTCAACGTCTCGGTGCTGGACACGTTCGAGTCCCTGTCCCAGGGCACCATCGACGGCACGATGGCGTCCGTCGCCGACCTTCTCTCCTTCCGCCTGATCGACCTGGTCGACAACGTGGCGGTGATGGAGATCGGCACCTACCACGCGACCTCCGACTTCACCGTCGGCGAGGCGGCCTGGCAGAGCCTCAGCGTGGACGAGCGCGCAGCACTCGCCCGGGCGGCGAACCGGGCCAACGTCGACTTCACCTATCGCTGGGGCTACGAGATGCCGAAAGAGGCGATCCAGGCCGCCAAGGACGCCGGCATCGAGTTCGTCGAGCCGTCCCAGGAGCTCATCGAGGCCTCCAACGCCTTCGCCGAAAAGGACGTCCAGAACGCGATCGAGCGCTCGCGGGATCAGTTCGGCCTGTCCGACGCCGAGGAGCGGGTGAACCGGTTCCTGGAGCTCGTCGACAAGTGGACGGCGATCGTCGAGGAGACCGGCACGGACCCGGCGAAGCTTGCGGAAAAGACCCAGAGCGAGATCTGGGACAAGGTCGACTACGCGTCCTACGGCCTGTGATCTGAACCGCTCGCCGGCGCGGAAGCGATCCGCGCCGGTTTGCCTTTCCCTGAGCGAAAGGACATCGAGATGGGGGCGCTTGCCCGCCTGACCAACCGCGCCATGAATCTGACCGCCGTGCTCGCCGCCCTCGGTGCGCTGGTGATGATGGTGCACATCTGCGCGGAGATCTTTCTGAGGACGGCCTTTTCCGCCCCGATCCCCGCGACCGTGGAGATCGTTTCGCGCTACTACATGGTGCTGCTGGCCTTCCTGCCGATCGCCTGGCTGGAGCGGCGCCGGGGAATGGTGAGCGTGGAGGCCATCGACTTCCTGCTGCCGGCCGGGGTGAAACGCTACTGGGACGTGGCGATCAGCCTCCTGTCGGCCGTGATCTATGCCGGGCTCGCCTACACCACCTGGCTGGTCGCCCTGAAGAACTACGCCACCGGCACCTTCGTCATGGCGCTGGAATGGGTGGTGCCGGTCTGGCCGACCTACTTCCTGCCGCCGATCGGATTCGGGCTTGCGGTTCTGGTGACGGTGTTCCGGGCGATCTCGCTGCTCAGCGGCCAGGACGACGCGGTCGAGGAGGCGCTCGGCGTATGAGCCTCGAGATCGGCTTTTACGGGATCGCGGCGCTGCTCGTGCTGCTGCTTCTGCGCCTGCCCGTGGCGCTGGCGCTGATCGCCGTTTCCTTCGGCGGCATGGCGGCCATGCTGGGCTGGAGCCCGGCCTTCGGCATTCTCTCGTCCACGCCCTACTCGTTCGTTGCGAGCTGGACGCTGTCGGCGGTGCCCATGTTCCTGCTGATGGGCTTCGTCGCCTATCACGCCGGCCTCACCACCGGTCTGTTCGAGGCGGCCAAGGCGGTACTGCGCAAGGTGCCAGGCGCGCTGGCGATCTCGTCGGTGTTCGCCTGTTCCGGCTTCGCGGCGGTCTGCGGCTCCTCGCTCGCCTGTGCGGCGGCCATGGGCCGGATCGCGATCCCGGAGATGGTGCGGGCCGGCTACCGGCCGAGCTTCGCCTGCGGGTCCATCGCCGCCGGCGGCACCATCGGCGCCCTGATCCCGCCGTCGATCCTGATGATCGTCTACGGCGTGTTTTCAGAGACCTCGGTGACCCAGGTCTTCGTCGGTGGCGTTTCCCTCGGCATCATGACGGCGATCGCCTACTCGATCGTGATCCTGCTGATGTGCTGGCTGAGGCCGGACATCGTGCCCCGCCGGCCGGTCGACGCGGATAATCTGAGCGCCCGCACGGCGCTGTTGCGGATCTGGCCGGTGCTGGTGCTGATCGCGCTGGTGTTCGGCGGCCTCTTTTCCGGCCTGTTCACCGCCACGGAAGCCGGCGCGGTCGGCGCCGCCGGCGCCATCGCGATCGCGGCGGTCACCGGCCGGCTCACCTGGAAGGCTCTGAAGGCCTCGCTGATCGAAACGCTGACCACCTCCGCCTCGCTGTTCATCATCGCCATCGGCGCGGCCATGTTCACCCGCTTCCTCGGCGTCAGCGGCCTGTCGAACTTCATCTCGTCGACGGTCAGCGGGGCCGATATCGGCTATCTGCAGCTGATGCTCATCGTCGTGCTGATCTATCTCGTGCTCGGCATGTTCATGGAGCCGTTCGGTGCGCTTCTGGTCACGCTGCCGGTGCTGCTGCCCATCTTCGAGACGTCGGACATCAACCTGATCTGGTTCGGCGTGGTGGTGGTCAAGCTTTTGGAGATCGGCATGATCACGCCGCCGGTGGGGCTGAACGTCTTCGTGATCAGATCCGTCGCCTCCCAGCACGCCAGCGTCATGGAGATCTTCAAGGGCGTGACCCCGTTCCTGCTCATCGACGTGGTGGTGGTCGCCATCGCGATCCTGTGGCCCGGGCTGATCCTGTTCGCGCCCAACCTCATGAACTGACCGGGCAGGGGAGAGCCCGCATCCGATCCGCCGGCCCATGTGCCGGCATGTCGGCTTGTCCCAGCGCCTTGCGCTGACGGCCGAGACACGGCATGTGTGCGGCTCGGCCGATCGGCTGCGAGCCGCGGTCACAGTGTCGGATTTTTCGGGTAGGGGACGGACGGATGAACTGGCGGAACCTTCTGGCGCGCGCGCTGGTCCTGGCGGCAATCGCGGCATTTTCGGGCCTTGGACTGGTCGGACCTGCTGCGGCGCAGACCGAGCAGGAAGGCGGCGGTGAAGAGCTGCCCTGGTCGTCGCGCTGCACGTCGGCCTCGCGCGATGCCCCGGCCACCTGTCAGATCGAGCAGCGGGCGGTCATCACCGAGACCGGCCAGCTCCTGCTTCTCGTCACCATTGCCGTGCCGGGCGACAGCCGTCAGCCGATCCTGAACATCCGCACGCCGCTGCAGCTCTTTCTGCCGGCCGGCGTCAACATCGACATCGATGAGCGCAATGCCCAGAAGCTGAACTACCAGACCTGCGACCAGCAGGGCTGCTACGCGCGCATGGACATTTCCAACGCGCTCCTCGACGCGATGATCAAGGGCGGCAAGCTCAACATCATCATCGAGAACCTGAATCGCCAGAAGCTGACGGTGCCGATGTCGCTCACCGGCTTCACCGAGGTCTATGGACGGGTCAGGTAGAGCAAATCCCAGGAAAAGTGGGCACCGGTTTTCCGTCCGGGATTTGCGTTGAAACAAAAGCGCTGGCGTCGGCTCGCCGGGATTTGAGGACAGAAACCGAATCCCGGGAAAGTGTGATTCCGACCGTTCAGGCAAACACCGGGAAGCTCGAGCTGGTACCCCCGGCTTGCGGCCCTGGATTCCGGCTTTCGCCGGAATGAGCGGATATCGGGGGTGGCTCCTGCCACCGCCTCACCCCACTGCCCATCAGCGCGCGACCGCGCGCCGGCCGGTCAGGCCGCGCCCGCGCAGCGGTGAGCGCAGCGAACTCGCGTGAGCGCAAACAATCCGCCTCACACACATTCCGGCAACTCCGCCGATGCGGGCGCCCGACCCAGTTCCCTCAGATCGACGTTTCGCGCCAGGGGAACGAACCCCGTCGTCTCCGAGGTCGACAGATAGGTGGAGATCCTGAGCGGGCCGTCCGGGACCGGACCCGTCCGGCAGGCATCGGCATGCACCATGATCGACAACGACCCGTGGCGTGTCTTCTGGAGCTCCAGCAGGTCGCTTCGGAACGCCGCCAGGCGCTGCGCGTCCGCCGGCGTCAGGCCGTACACGTAGGCGCTGTTGCCATCGGAGGCGCCGGGCAGGTCCGGCAGGCGGCCGCCCCTCTCCCGCAGGACATAGCGTTCGGCGCGTTCCTCCCCGTCGTCGAGGCGGACCGCCAGTTCCAGCGAGACGCCTTCAGGCTTCGGCCGCAGGACCTGCGGCAGCTCGATCCCCGCCAGCAGCGCATTCGGATCGGTCGTCTTGAAATCGATGGCGGCGAGTTTCGGCAGCGACGTCACCGGCACGTGGCTGCAGGCGGCCACCGCCACGGACGCGAGAACCATGCACATGAATCTGCGCAGGCGGGCTGATGGACGGCTGGGTGAGGGCATGACAGCGTTCCTGATTGACGACCAATAATTATCGTTTTACGATAAAAAATAATCGGGTCAATGGGGTTTGTCATGATCGATCAACCTGCCTCTCTGGATCGCCTGCGCCGGCTGTCGCGGGCGTTCGAACTTCTGAGTCTCGCCGGCATCGTCGGTCTGGTGGCGCTGGTCGCGGCGGCGCTGGTCCTCCCCCAAGTCAGCCACATCCTTTGGGAAAGCCGGCTCGGGGCGCTCGACGGGGGCGCGCCCGTGCAGCCCGTCGGCCGGATCCTTGCGGTCCTCGTCATGGCCGTTCCGATCGCGGTGGCGGTCTATGGGCTTCTTGCGGTTCGGCGGCTGTTCGCCGAGTTCGCGCGCGGGGAGATCCTGACCGAGCGCGCCGCCGCCCATCTGCAGACGTTCGCCGTGACGGTGCTTCTGCAGGCGCCGTTGACGCCGCTGGTGTCGGCGGGCATGTCGCTCGCGCTCACCTACGCCAATCCGCCGGGCAGCCGGGCACTGATGATCAGCCTGTCCTCCCACGACTATTTCGCGCTTCTGGTCGGCGCGGTGCTGCTCGCCGCCGCAACGGTGATGCGCGAGGCCGCGCGCCTTGCGCGCGAGAACGCGGCGTTCGTCTGATCATGGCGATCGTCGTCAATCTCGACGTGATGCTCGCGCGGCGGAAGATGCGCTCCAAGGAACTCGCCGAACGGGTCGGTATCACCGAGCAGAACATCTCGCTTCTGAAGTCCGGCAAGGTGAAGGGCGTGCGCTTCGAGACGCTGGAAAAGATCTGCGAGGTGCTCGACTGCCAGCCCGGGGACATCCTCGAGTACCGGCCCGAGGGGGGCGGATAGGGCAGGCGCTCCTGAAGGGATGCCGGCGGCCGGGAGGCGGGCGTTCCGCTCAGCTCCGTACGGGGCGTCGGACGCCCAGCTCGCCGCGCACCTCCCGGGCAGAGCGGCCGAACCGGGCCTTGAAGGCGCGGGAGAAATGCGCCGCGTCGTTGAAGCCCCAGCTGTAGGCAATGGTGCTGATCGACTGGCCCGCCAGCGCCGGGTCGCCCAGGTCCCGGCGCACGCCTTCCAGCCGCTTCGCCCAGATCCAGCCGTTGAGCGACGACGGCTCGCTGGCGAAGGCGCGGTAGACCGTGCTGGGTGAGATCCTCAGATCGGTCGCAATGGCGTCGATGGACAGCGACGGATCGCGCAGGCGCTCAGCCACATAGGCCTTGATCTGGTCGCGGTGAAAGGCGGTGGTGCCGGAGACCGGCGGCTCGCTGGCGCCGGTCAGCGAGCCGAGGCCCGCGACCAGGATGGTCTCCAGGCTTTCGGCCACGGCCGCCACCGATCCTGGCTCCAGCTCGCCGACATCGTCGGCCAGCGTCCGGATCATGTTGATCATCAGGTGGCCCGCTCCCCGCGTGCCGCAGACCCGGCGGGCCGTCAGCGTCTCGGTGTCCCGCAGGCGGCTCCTCAGCACCGATCCCGGCAGGGTCAGCACGTATTGCTGGAAGTCGTTCTCGAAGGCGAGCTCGTAGGGCCGGGTGGAATCGTAGAGCGCGAAATCGCCCGGGCCGAGCTCCGCCGTGCGTCCATCCTGGATCACGGCGCCGCGCCCGGCCGCCTGGACGCTGACCAGGAAGTAGTCCTCGGTCGCCTGGGCGATCTTCGCCGGGGTGCGGCGGACCATCTGAGGCGTCGACGTTACCCGGGACAGGCCGAGCCCGCCCAACGCCACGCCCTCGATCCGGCCGTGGAACGGCGCGTTGCGGTCGGGGGCCTCGCACTCGAGCTGCACATAGGTGTCGCACACGGCCTCGATCCAGTAGGACAGCCGCTCTCCCCTATCCACCGATTGTGTGGACCACAGCTCGTGCATCTTCAAAGCGTAGCAGCAAAGCCGGCCCTGTCCATGGGGAAACCGCGCTCTGCGGCGCACGGTCAAGAAAGCTGGCTCTCTGAGGCAAGAGCGGGATCCGGATCGTCCCTATCATCGGGGACGGGAACAGCTTTCGTCATCGACCCATAGAGCGGAGAACCGTCATGCCGGTCCAGCATCCGAAGTTTCGCGCCGCCGCCGTTCAGGCCGCCCCCGTCTTTCTCGATCTCGACGCCAGCATCGACAAGTCGATCGCACTGATCGAGGAGGCGGCGAAGAACGGCGCCGAGCTGATCGCCTTCCCGGAAACCTTCCTGCCCGGCTATCCCTGGTTCATCTGGCTGGATTCGCCGGCCTGGGGCATGCAGTTCGTCCAGCGCTACCATGACAACTCGCTGGTCTACGGCTCGCCGGAGGCCGACCGGATCGCCAGGGCGGCCAAGGACAACGCCATCACCGTCGTCATGGGTCACAGCGAGAAGGCCGGCGGCAGCCTCTATATGGGCCAGTGGATCATCGGCCCGGACGGCGAGACCATCGCCATGCGCCGCAAGCTGAAGCCGACCCACGTCGAGCGCACCGTCTTCGGTGAGGGCGACGGCTCCGACCTCACCGTCTATGACACGCCGCTCGGCCGCATGGGGGCGCTGTGCTGCTGGGAGCATCTGCAGCCGCTGTCGAAATACGCCATGTACGCCCAGAACGAGCAGGTCCACATCGCGGCCTGGCCGAGCTTTTCGCTCTATCGCGGCGGCGCCTATGCGCTCGGCCATGAGGTCAACAACGCCGCCAGCCGGATCTACGCGGTGGAGGGAAGCTGCTTCGTCGTCGCCCCGTGCGCGACGGTCTCCCCTGAAATGATCGAGATGCTGTGCGGCGACGACATGAAGAAGCAGCTTCTGCTCGCCGGCGGCGGCTTCGCCACGATCTTCGCCCCGGACGGCCAACTGATGCACGAGCCGCTGCCGGAAAACGAGGAGGGCCTGGTCTACGCCGATCTCGATCTCGGCATGATCTCGCTCGCCAAGGCCGCCGCCGATCCCGCCGGCCACTATGCGCGTCCGGACGTGACCCGCCTGCTTCTCGACAAGACGCCGGGCGACCGGGTGCTCCTGACGGAAGGCGGAGGCCGGTCGCCGTTTCCCGCGGCTGATGAGCCGGTGCTCGACGCCGACGAGGATGCGGAGGTGCACTGATGGAATCGGCGATCCCCGAGCATCTCGCGAAGGAGCGGACCCGCCATCGCCGGATCCCCGACGACTACGCGCCGCCCTATCCCTCGTTCTCGGCGCGCTACCGGCCGGGCGTGACCCGGGTCGCGATGGCCTATTTCGGGCTCCAGGTCCGGCCCGGCGACGAGGCGGCGGCCGAGCCCGCGCTTGCGGCGATGGCCGCGGCGTTCGGCAAGGGCGAAGGGCCGGGCCACTGGGACCGGGCCCGCACCGTCGACGCCGCCGGCTTCGTCACCATCCTCTCCATCGCCTACTGGGACGACCCGGACGCCTTCCGGCGCTGGTATGCCGCCCACGGCGCCTTCTGGACCGGGACGGGGCCGGGCGACGACCGGCTCGGTACCTTCGTCGAGATCCTGATGCCCGGCGTGGAGCGCTACGAGACGCTGTTTTCCTCCGCCGACCGGGCGGAGGGCGTGGCGGTCGTCTCCGACGGCATGAGCGGGATGGTGCAGGAGCACGCCTACTGGGGCGGGATGCGCGACCGGATCCCGCTCTCCCAGACCGATGCGATGGAGCCGCAGGGTGCGCCGCGGATCGTCGAGGCGGACGGCGTCCTGAAGGTCGTTCCCCACGGCAACATCTGCCTGATCCGCTCCGGCCAGGACTGGTCGGACACGGACGGAGACGAGCGGCGGATGTACCTGGAGGAGGTCGAGCCCGTTCTGAGGGCCGGGATGGACTTCCTGCGCGACGAGGGGCTTTCCTGCGGCTGCTTCGCCAACCGCTACATGGATGTGGTCGGGGCCTCCGGCGGGGCGACCGACAAGACCTTCGGCATGAGCTGGTGGACCAGCCTCGCCGCGCTCGAGCGCTGGGCGGAATCGCACCCGACCCATGTCGCGATCTTCGGTGCGGCGATGAAATATCTGATGACCGTCGGCCCGGATGCCCGGCTGCGCCTCTATCACGAGGTCACGGTGGCGGCCGCCGACGAGCAGATCTTCGAGTACCGCAACTGCCATCCGGCCACGGGCATGCTCCGCGCCGGCGGCGGCTGAGCGCGGAACGGTTCGTGCTCTACTCGCCGCCGTGCTGGTAGACGACCACCCGGGGAGCCCGGCGCTTACGGGGCCCCGTATCGGGCTGTTCGTGGTGCCTCGTTATCCGGCTGACCGTCCCGGCCACCAGAAAGACCAGGCCGATCAGGATCAGCATGAGATAGACGGCCGGAGCGCTCTGACCGCCGTCGGGCGCACCGATGGACGCGCTTCGCCAGCTCCCGACCGCGGTCTCCAGAAGGACCGTGATGCCGGCGAAGACGAATGCGGTGCCCGCCGCGATCATCAGTTTCATGTGGGTCTCCGCTCCCGCCATACGAGAGCGGCCAACACCCGGGGCCAGTGAATGGTTCCGCCTGTGGTGCGTCGAGGCGGGCGGGCTCAGTACAGGTTGGTGCGCATCGCCGTGTCGTAGTGGGCGTCGATCTCGTCGCTGGTCAGGTCGTCCAGCTTGCGCATGCGCTTGGTCATCTTGCCGATCGACGGCACCGACTGCCTGTCCAGACGGGAGTCCTCGGACCAGAGCCTGGCCCGGTTGATCGCCTTGCCGCAGTGGAACAGCACCTCGTCGATGGCCACCACGATCGCCGTCTTCGGCGTCTTTTCGCCTTCCTTCAGGCGGTCGAGCAGATCGGGATCGACCGACAGCCGGGCCCGCCCGTTGATGCGCAGGAAGACCTCCAGACCGGGAAACAGGAACAGCATCGCGACCCGGTCGTCGGCGGTCACGTTGCGCATCGATTCGATCCGGTTGTTTCCGGGCCAGTCGGCGAACGCGACCGTCTTCTCGTCGATCACCTTCACGAAGCCCGCCGGTCCGCCCCGGGGTGAGGCGTCCAGGCCGCTCTCCCGCCCGGTCGCCAGACAGAAGAAGGTCGCCGCGCGGAGATAGTCCTCGTGGAAGTCGATCAGGCGGTCGAGCACCCCCTGCTGGATCGCTTCGGAGGGCGGATCGTAGAGCGCGTCGAGGTCAGGCTGAGCCTCCTGGTCGGCCATGAGACGGGTCCTTCTGTCGGCAATGGGGAGCGTACGCCCTTCGGCCGTTGAAGTAACGCCGATGAACGGGAAATGTCCATCACTTCAATAGTTTATAGGAGTTCCGAGGAGGCCGGTGCCCGGCGCCGGCCGTCCCGTCACCGCGTCAGGTCAGGCCACTCGGCCGCGCCTTCGTGGGTCACGGCGCCCTCGTGGGCCGGGCCGACCAGCTTCGCATACTTGCCGAGCACGCCGGCCGGATGCTTCGGGGTGTGCGGCGTCCAGGCGGCGCGCCGGCGTTCCATCTCCGCCTCGTCGACGAGCAGGTCGATCTTGTGCTGCTTGGCGTCGATCAGGATGCGGTCGCCGGTCTCCACGAGCCCGAGCGGGCCGCCGGTCGCCGCCTCCGGCGAGACGTAGCCGATGCACATGCCCCGGGTCGCGCCGGAGAAGCGGCCGTCGGTGATCAGTGCGACCTTCTCGCCCATCTGCTGGCCGTAGATCAGCGCCGTCACGCCCAGCATCTCGCGCATTCCGGGGCCGCCCACCGGCCCCTCGTTGCGGATGATCAGCACGTCGCCGGCCTCGTACTGGCGCGCGGCGACAGCCTTCGCGCAGTCGTCCTCGCTTTCGAAGACGCGGGCGGTGCCCTCGAAGACGAGGGTCTTCATGCCGGCGACCTTCAAGACGGCCCCGTTCGGGGCGAGCGAGCCCTTCAGGATCGCCAGTCCGCCGTCCGGGCTGATCGGCGTGGCCGGCGAGCGGATGACGGTGCCGTCCGGGTCGGGTGCTGCGCCATAGGTTTCCGCCAGGCTCTTGCCGGTGACGGTCAGCGGCGAACCGTCGATGTGGCCGCTCTCGATCAGGGCGCGGATGACCACGGCGGTGCCGCCGATCTCGTAGACGTCCTTGGCGTGGAACCGGCCGCCGGGGCGCAGGTCCCCGATCAGCGGCGTGCGCGCGAACACCCGGTCCACGTCGTCGATGTCGAAGGCGATGCCGGCCTCGTTGGCGATCGCCGACAGGTGCAGCGCGGCGTTGGTGGAGCCGCCGGTGGCCGCCACGATCGCCGCCGCGTTCTCCAGCGAGGTGCGGGTCAGGATTTCGCGGGGCAGCGGACCGCCGCGCTCCAGCATTTCCATCACCAGCCGGCCGGCCTGCTCGGCCGCCTGGGCGCGCTCGGAATAGACGCCGGGGATCATCGAGACGTTCGGGAAGGAGAGGCCCAGGGCCTCTGAAACCATCGCCATGGTGTTGGCGGTGAACTGGCCGGCGCAGGCGCCGACGGTCGGCTTGCAGGCGCGCTCCAGCCGGGCGAGATCGGCCTCCGACATGTGGCCGGTCTGGACCGCGCCGATCGCCTCGTAGGCGTCGAGGACCGACACGTCCTTGCCGTCAAACCGGCCGGGCAGGGCGGCGCCGCCGAAGATGAAGATGCCGGGCACGTTGCAGCGAACGATGCCCATCAGGACGCCGGGCAGGGTCTTGTCGCAGCCGCCGAAGCCGATCAGGGCGTCATAGGCGTGGCCGTGGACCACGGCCTCGATGGAATCGGCGATGATCTCGCGGGACACCAGCGAGAGCTTCATGCCCTCGTGGTTCATGCCGATGCCGTCGGAGACGGAGATGGTGGAGAACTCCCTCGGCGTGCCGCCGCCTGCCTGCACGCCCGCCTTGGCGGCCTCCACCTGGAAGCCGTGGGTCATGTTGCAGGGGGTCTGCTCGCCCTTCATGGAGACGATGCCGACCATGGGCTTCGCGATCGCGTCGTCGTCCAGCCCCATCGCGCGCATGAACGCCCGGTGCGGGGTCCTGTCGAGCCCGATCTTGGTGACGTCCGACCGCAAGCGCTTCATGCTGATTCCCTCCAGATTGCCAAGCAGCCGGCACAATAGAGGAAATCAAAACGAGGTCGATCACGCTCTGGTGGTGCTCCCGACGGTCTTTGAACCTGCGTGCGGGCCGGCCTGCGGGCGGCCTCAGTCGGGCAGTCGGACCACGAGCTCCATCTCGAGCTGAAGGTCGGGGGCCGCCAGAGCGGCGACGCCGACCCCTGTCAGGCTCGGCTGCTCGCCCTCGAAAATCCCGAACAGCTCGGAGCTCGCGGCAGCCAGCCGGTCGGGGGTGAGGTCCACCATGTAGACCCGGGCCATCACCACGTCCTTCATCGTGGCGCCCACGGCGGCAACGGCCGCCTTCGCGTTCGCGCCGACGATCTTCGTCTGCTCGACCAGGTCGTCGGGCGCCGGCTCGCCGTTCGGCCGGACGGCAACCTGCCCGGAAATGAAGGCCATCGGGCCCGGCTCGACCCGGGTGATCTGGGAATAGCCGATCGCGCCCGCGTCGGGCAGCGTCGGCGGGTTCAGGCGGATGATGGACGCGGTCATGGATCTCACCTATCAAGGGATGCGCTAGTCGTCTGTTATCTAAAACTCTACATATGTAGTGGATATGTCAACACAGAAAGAAAGCCGCCGTACGGCGATCCTGGATGCGGCGATCGACCTCCTCGCCAGCCGGGGGCTGGAGGGCGTCACCCACCGCGCCGTCGATCAGGCGGCGGGGCTGCCCCAGGGGTCCACGACCTACTATTTCCCGAAGAAGGCGGCGCTTCTGGCGGCCACCGCGCACCATCTCGCCGAGCTCCTGGAGAAGGACTGCGAGGATCTGCAGGTCGGGTTCGCGGAGAAGGTGGCCTCGGACGGCATGGACGCGGCCGTCGCCCATGTGGCGGGCGAACTCGTCGCCTATACCGAGAATGCCCGCCACCTGTTTCTCGCCCGCATCGAGCTGACCCTGGCCGCGGCCCGTCGGGAGGAACTGGCGGGCGTCGGCGACGAACTGACGGCGGCGGCGCGCCGGCCCATCGCGTTCTTCTTCCGGCTGATCTCGGAGGGACGCACCGACGTTCCGATCGAGGCCTGCGCCGGGCTGATCGATGGTATCTCGCTGATGTACGCGATCGGCCAGGGACCGAAGCCGACGACGGATCAGGTCGCCCAGGTCTTCCGGGCGATGCTGTAACGAAGGCCAAAAAACCAGCGCGCGACCGCGCGCCGCCCGGTCAGGGCGCGCCCGCGCAGCCGCGAGCGAAGCGAGCTGACTTGAGCGAAAAGATCCTAACTATGCGGCTTGCGCAGGTCGGCATGGAAGCTGACCGTCGTCGTGGCGACGGGTAGGTGCACCTCCACCAGCCCCTCGTCGTCGGGCACGCGCTTCACGGTGAAGCCGAGCGCCTCGCACAGCGAGATCATCGTCGTGTTCTCGCGCAGCACCTCGCCCACGATTTCCTCCAGCCCGTCGGCCCGCGCGTACTCGATGATCAGGCTCATCAGCGCCCAGCCGAGGCCCTGGCCCTTCAGGTCGGAACGCAGCAGGATGGCGTACTCGCCGACCCTGTGGTCCGGATCCGCATGCAGCCGGACGGAGCCCTGGATCTCGCCGGTTTCCGGATCGTGCGCCACGAAGGCGATCGCCCGGGCATAGTCGAGCTGGGTCAGCCGGGCGAGCATCGCATGGCCGATGTGGCGGAGCGGCGCGAAGAAGCGCAGCCGCAGGTCCTCCGGGTCGATGGATTCCAGAAAGGCCTTGTAGGCGGGCTCGTCCTCCGGGCGGATCGGCCGGATCTCGAACACGCGCCCGTCCCTGAGGGTCAGGTTTCTGACCCATTCGCTCGGGAAAGGCCGGATCGACAGGCGCGGATGGCCGAGGCGGCCCGGCGCGGTTTCCGCCGGCGCGATCTGCACCCTGGCATCGCCGACCCGGGCCTGGCCGCCGCCGACGAGGATCGGTGCGAGGTCGACCGCGCGCACGTCCGGACATTCCACGGCGAGCTGGGCAAGCCGCACCAGCGCCAGGCACAGCGCGCCACGGTCGGTGTCGGGGGCCTCCACATCGCCAGGCAGTTCGAGCCCGAGGGTGGCCAGCATCTCGTCGGCCAGCCGCAGGTCCAGCGGCGGCAGGGCGGCGGCGACCGGTGCGCTTGCCGCCGACGCCCCGGAATAGGCGAGCACGAGCGCCGGCCCGAAATCGGGGTCGTCGACGATGCCGGCCACCAGCGCGGTGGTGTCTTCCGAGGAAAGCGCCGGTTCCAGCACAACGGCCTGGGGCACCGGGGCGGAGGAGGCCGTCGCGCCGCCCGACAGGATAAAGGACGCGAGCCGCTCGGCGCCGACCGCGCTGGCAACTTCCACGGCGAGCTGCGTGCTGTGTCCGCGTTCCGTCTCCGGGCCGATGCGGCAGCACGAGGCGACCTCGAGCATTGCGCGCGCCGCCTCGAACGTCTCCTGGGGGGTGCGGGCCCGCACCCGCTCCACCATGTCGAGACCGAAGCTCGACAGGAGGGTCCTCGTATCGGGTTCCGACAGCTCCGAGAGGCCCGCCGACAGCGCGGCCCCGATCACGGTGGGGGCGGTGTCGCGGGCCGGATGTGCGCGCTCGGGACCGGCGGGCGGGGTCGAGGCGAGCTGTTCCTGGCCACGGGCGTAGCCGACGAGGTGGAGAAAACTGCGCACCGCCGCTCCCGGCGAGCCGCGCACCAGCACGCCCGCCTCCGAAAGCCGCAGCGCGTCCTCCTGCGCCAGGTCGAGAAGCACCGCGAGGATGGGCTTGGGTCTGAGCGCCTGCTTGCGATGGGCGGTCGCGGCGTCGATCAGCACATCGACCAGCGGCGCCACCGGCGCGACGGCCGTGGGCGCGGCGGCGACCAGAACCCCGTTCGTCTCCCGGTCTGCCAGAAACGCCGCGATCGCGCTGGCGAACGTCTGCGGATCGGCGTCGTCCTCCAGCACGGCGGGATTGCCGGGCGCGACGTGGCGGCGGACGAGGGGGGCCAGCGCGGTGCAGGTTTCCTCGCCGGGAACGGAGAGCTGTCCGTTGCCGGCCGCAAGCCGGTCGGCGGCGAGCGAGGCGAGGCTGCGGCCGTTGGCGACGACCCCGAGCCGGCTGCCGTTCGGCGCCTTGAACCGGGTCAGGGTCTCCGCCGCCTCGAACACCTCGTCGATGTCGAACACGCGGACCAGGCCCGCTCGGTCGAAGGCCGCGTCGTAGATGCGGTCGCTCGGGGCAAGGGCGTCGCACAGGCTCTTGAGCGGGCGCGGAAGATCCCGCGTCACGCCCGAGCGCAGCACCACCACCGGCTTGACCCGGGCCGCCGCCCGAGCCGCCGACATGAACTTCCGAGGATCTGAGATCGTCTCGATGTGGACCAGGATCGCGCGGGTGCGGCCGTCGACCGCGAACCAGTCCACCAGATCGCCCACGTCGACGTCGGCCTTCTGCCCGAGCGAGACGACGCCGGACAAGCCGAGCCCGTGCGCGTCGGCCCAGGCGAGCGTCGCGTTGACCAGCGCGCCGGAGCGGGCCACCAGGGCAAGATCGCCCGGCCGGGCCGAATGGGCCATCAGCGACGCGTCCAGCCCGACGCCCGGGACCCGCACACCGAGGCTTCCGGGTCCCACCAGGCGCAGCGTGTGCCGCCGGCCCGCCTCGAGAGCGGCCGCGATCGTGTCCTCGGGCCAGGCGTCGTAGCTCGCCGAGGCGGCGATCACCGCCCTGGTTCCGGTTTCGGCGAGCGCCGCGATCGTCTCGACCGCGTGTTCGGGGCCGCCCAGATAGATGGCGAGGTCCGCCGAGGCCGCCGGATCGCCGAGCGCGGCCGGCTCGAAGCCGGGGCAGGGACCCTCGATGCCGATCGCCCACCGGTGCCCGAGGGAGTTGGAGGCGGACAGACGGGCTGCGAGCTGGTCGCGATGGGCCGGGCCGAGCCGGTCCGGACCGACCAGGGCCACGGAGCGCGGCCGCAGGAGGGCGTCGAGATTGCGGATCGTCATGCGCCACTCCTCGCTCGCACGGTCTCGGTTGGGTCCTGCCGCCGGGAAACATATGGCGGCGTGCGGGGGGACATATGGCGGATCGGACGCGACGGCCACATGACCGGGACCTGTCCGGTCAGGGCCTGACGCGGCCGCCGGCGGGCGGGATGCCGCGCTCGGTCCTGACCTGGACAAAAAAACGGGCCGGCACGCGGGGGCGCGCCGGCCGCAATCTCATCTGCTCCGCGTGGTGCCGCGAGGCAGGAGCCTAGTGCGCCATCACCACCGGGATCGTCATGGATTCCAGCATGCTGCGGGTGGCGCCGCCGACCACGAACTCGCGGAAGCGGCTGTGGCCGTAGCCGCCCATCACCGCCATGTCGATGCCGTTGTCGGAAATGTAGTTCAGAAGCGCCGCGGCGACGTCGCCCGACGGGGCCGGCACGTGGTCGATCGACACGTTGAGGCCGTGGCGGGACAGGTACAGGGCCACGTCCGCGCCGGGTTCCCCGGCATAGCGGTGTCCGTTGTCCACGATCACCACGGTGATCTTCTCTGCGAACGGGAGAATGGGAAGGGCCGCATGCACGGCGCGCGACGCGGTGACGCTGCCGTCCCAGGCGATCATCATGTGCTTGGTCTGGAAGGCGCCGCGGGAGATGTACGGCACGACCATCAGCGGCACGCCGGTCTCGAACAGAAGCGCCTCGATCAGCGTCGCGCGGCCGGGCTCGGTGGAGTCCGGCTTGTCCTGGCCGATCACGGTCAGGTCGGAGAGGCGGGCGCGGTGGACCAGGCCGGTTGCCGCGCCTTCGACCAGATGGAACCGGGCCGATTCGCCGCTCACGCCCTGGACGCGCACCAGCTCGTTGAACGTGGCCAGCGCCTTGTCGGCGACCTCGACGGACGCCGAGCGGGCCTGCTCCAGTATGTCGGCGGGCAGCGGCCCAGCCAGATAGGCCGGCGTGATGGGCTCGAGGACAGGCGCCATCCCCGTGATGTGGGCGTCCGCGCGGGACGCCAGATCGACGGCTAGCCGCGCCGGAGCCTGATCGCCGGAAAGATCGGTGACGACGACGATGTCTTTAACCTGCATGGAGGATCTCCTGTCCGTTCCCTTCCCGCCCCTGCGGGGAGACTTTTTTGCCCGATGCCCGTCGGGTCCGTCGTGCGGAGACAGTGACGGTGTGCCCGCCCGGGCCATTCGAAGCCGATCAACCCGCCTGAGCCGCGAGCCCCTCGCCGGGACGAGGTCGTTCGTGACCACATCGTTTAGGGGGACACCATGGCGCCCGCCTTGATGCCGATCAACAGGCAAAAACGGCTGGCCGTTGTTGCATCCTGGAGGAAGCCGCCTTGGACGCCGCATCCCCGGGCCGACCCGGCATCGGCCTCAGGCCGAGCGGCCTTCGCCCCGCGTGGCGCCACGCCGCTGGCTTTCCGACAGGCGCGGCATGATCTCCACGAAGTTGCAGGGCTTGTGCCGGTAGTCGAGCTGGGCCTTCAGGATGCCGTCCCAGGCGTCGCGGCAGGCGCCGGGCGAGCCGGGCAGGGCGAAGATGAAGGTCCCCATGGCCACGCCCGCAACGGCCCGCGACTGGATCGTGGACGTGCCGATCGACTGCATCGAGATCTGGTGAAAGACCGTCGAGAAGCCGTCCATCGTCTTGTCGAACAGCGGCGCGACCGCCTCCGGCGTCACGTCCCGGCCGGTGAAACCGGTTCCGCCGGTGATGATGACGACGTCGACCTGCGGATCGGCGATCCAGCGGCGCACGGCCGCGCGTATCTCCACGATCTCGTCGGGGCAGATCGCCCGGGCGGCCAGCCAGTGTCCGGCCTCGGCGATGCGCCCGGCCAGGGTGTCGCCCGACCGGTCGTCGTCCGGGGTGCGGGTATCGGACACGGTCAGAACCGCAATGGAGACCGGAAGGAAGGTGCGGTTTTCGTCGAGGGTCGACATGGATCGGCTCCGAGCTTGGCGGGCGCGGCGATGATGTCGGCACATGGTCCCCCTTGCAAGTCGGCCCGGCTCGGTGACCCCGCGATCTGGCGGATTGATCGCGACACCGATACCTGCTCGACTGACCTGTCCTGATCTGCCCGACGAGGCGAAGGGACGAGGTGTGGCGGTGGACGGTAAGCTGGATCTCTATTGCGAACGGACCGGGCCGGAATTCTGGTCGGAGCCGCTCAATGCCATCACCAATGCGGCGTTCCTGGTCGCCGCCGTCATGGCCTTCCTGGCCTGGCGCCAGCGCCCCGCCGACTGGCCGGTCTTTCTGCTGATCGGGCTGACCGCCCTCATCGGGATCGGCTCGTTCCTGTTCCACACCTTCGCGGAGCGCTGGGCGGCGATCGCCGACACCGCTCCGATCGGCGTGTTCATCCTGGGCTACTTCGCGCTCGCCATGCGCCGCTTCTTCTCCCTGTCGGTGATCTGGACGCTGGTCCTGCTGGCGGCATTCGTCGCCTTCTCCGTCCTGTCGGTGCCGCTGTTTGAGCGGGCGGTCGGCGGGTCGGCGGGATACATGCCGGCGCTCGTCACGCTGGTCTTCGTCGGTACGCTCTTGGCCAGTCTCGGCAAGCGCCGCGCACTCGGTCTGCTCGCCGCCGGCGGCGTGTTCGCGGCGTCGCTGGCGTTCCGCATTCTGGACGAGCCGGTCTGCGCCCATCTGCCGATCGGGACGCACTTCCTCTGGCACGTCCTCAACGCGACGGTCCTCTACATCCTCACACGCACCGCGATGCGGTCGAAATCCGTTGGCCGCGCCGAGCGCATGAGATAGCGGCGGCAAGAGGCGCGCCCTTCCCAACTGCTTGCTTTCCAAGCGCCTTGGTCGCGGGTTAGGAAGGGTCAGGTCCGGCCGCGAACCGAGAGGGTGCCATGTCGCAGATGAAACCGTCGAGCGAGACACTCGACGACGCCGCGCTCCGCTATCACCAGAACCCGCTGCCGGGAAAGCTCGAGATCCAGGCGACCAAGCCGCTGGCCACCCAGCGCGACCTGTCGCTGGCCTATTCTCCGGGCGTCGCCGCGCCCTGCCTGAAGATCGCCGAAGACCCCACCCTGGCGCTGGACTACACCGCCCGCGGCAACCTCGTCGCCGTGATCTCCAACGGCACCGCCGTGCTCGGCCTCGGCTCGATCGGGGCGCTGGCCGGCAAGCCGGTGATGGAGGGCAAGGCGGTCCTCTTCAAGAAGTTCGCCAACGTCGACGTCTTCGACATCGAGGTGGAGGAGCGCGACGTCGACAAGTTCTGCGATGTGGTCGCGGCCCTGGAGCCGACCTTCGGCGGTATCAACCTGGAAGACATCAAGGGCCCGGACTGTTTCGAGATCGAGGATCAGCTGAAGGCGCGGATGAACATCCCCGTCTTCCACGACGATCAGCACGGCACCGCGATCATCGTGTCCGCCGCCGTCACCAACGCGCTGTCGCTGTCCGGCAAGAAGATCGAAGACGTCAAGATCGTCTGTTCCGGGGCAGGCGCAGCCGCGCTGGCCTGTCTCAACCTGCTCGTGTCGCTGGGTGCGGACCGGAAGAACATCTGGGTCTGCGACATCGACGGCGTGGTCTACGAGGGCCGCGAAGCGAGCATGGACCGCTGGAAGTCGGTCTATGCCCAGGCGACCGACAAGCGGACCCTCGGCGAGGTGATCGACGGCGCCGACATCTTCCTCGGCCTGTCCGTCGGCGGCCTCCTGAAGCCGGAGATGGTGACGCGCATGGCGGACCATCCGCTGGTCCTGGCGCTGGCCAACCCGACCCCGGAGATCATGCCGGACCTCGCCCGGGAAGCGCGCCCTGACGCGCTCATCTGCACCGGCCGGTCCGACTATCCCAACCAGGTCAACAACGTCCTCTGCTTCCCCTACCTGTTCCGCGGCGCCCTCGACGTCGGCGCCACGGCCATCAACGAGGACATGAAGCGCGCCGCCGTCCAGGCGATCGCCGACCTCGCCAAGGAGGAGCCGTCCGAGGTCGTCGCCAAGGCCTATGGCGGCGTGACCCGCACCTTCGGCCCGGACTATCTCATTCCCTCGCCGTTCGATCCCCGGCTGATCCTGCGCATCGCGCCGGCCGTCGCCCGGGCTGCGATGGACTCCGGCGTCGCCGTCCGGCCGATCGAGGATTTCGACGCCTATCGCGACCGGCTGAACCGGTTCGTCTTCAAGACCGGCGTCCTGATGAAGCCGATCTTCGCGGAGGCCAAGACCAAGACCCAGCGCATCGTCTATGCCGAAGGCGAGGACGAGCGGGTGCTGCGCGCAGCCCAGGTGATCCAGGAGGAGGGGCTCGCCGAACCGATCCTGATCGGCCGGCCGAAGGTGATCGAGAGCCGCGCCGAACGCTACGGGCTGCGCCTCGTCCCGGGCAAGACCATCGAGGTCATCAATCCCGAGGACGACCCGCGGTTCCGGGACTATTCCGATCTCTATTTCAGCCTGGTCGGACGCGACGGGGTGACGCCGGACGCCGCCCGCACCGCGGTCCGGTCGAACACGGCGGTGATTGGTGCGCTCGCGGTCAAGCGGGGCGACGCCGACGCCCTGATCTGCGGGGTGGAGTCCCGCTTCGATTCGCTGTTCAAGGACATCCGGTCGATCATCGGCTGCGCGCCCGGCGTGGAGTCCATGGCCGCCCTGTCCATCCTGATGGGGCAGTCGGGCACCTACTATCTGGTGGACACCGCCGTGTCGGAGGACCCGACCGCGGAGGAAATCGCCGAGATGACCAAGCTCGCCGCGCGCCAGGTGCGCCGGTTCGGGGTGACGCCCAAGGCGGCGCTTCTGTCCCATTCCAGCTTCGGTTCGCGCGATTCCGCCTCCGCCCGCAAGATGCGCAAGGCCGCCGAGATCCTGTGGCGCACCGAGCCGGATCTGGAGGTCGACGGCGAGATGAAGGGCGACGAGGCGCTGTCGGAGATGATCCGCAGCCGCTCCATGCCGGACGGCAGGCTCTCCGGCGAGGCCAATCTCATGGTCTTCCCGAACCTGGATTCCGCCAACATCGCGCTGACGCTGATCAAGGAAATGACCCAAGCGCTGCACATCGGGCCGCTGCTGCTGGGTGCCGCCCAGCCGGCCTATATCGTCGCCCGCTCGACCACGGCGCGCGGCGTGGTCAACATGACGGCGGTCGCAGCGGTGGAAGCGGCGAACCGGGCGGCGGCGGCGAAAGGCCGGGTCCCCGCCGACGACTGAGCCGGTCCGGTCACCGGGCCGGACTGCCGGCCGAAGGCCGATGCCGGGCGCTCGGGTGCGCACAAAAAAGGGGGCCTTGCGGCCCCCTTTCAGGTTCGAAGCTCACCGCCCGGACCTACTTGCCGTGCGCCTTTTCGACGAAGGCGTTGGTGTAGGTGGTGGTGATGTCGATATTGGCGTCCCGCACGGCCGGGTCGCCCGCGCTGAACACCTTCAGCACGGCTTCCGCACCCTTCGGGTCCATCATGCCGGTTTCCGAATACATGCTCATGGTGTTCTTCAGGGCGGCCAGATAGGCCTCCTTGTCGTTGCCGACCATCTCCTCCGGCATCTCCGCCATGATCTCTTCCGGCGTGTGGCTGTGGATCCAGTCCAGCGTGGCGACCATCGCATTCACCAGCGCCTGGGCCTCTTCGGGGTGATCTTCGATCCAGGAGGCCTTGGTGTAGATCGCACCGCCCGGATAGTCGCCGCCGAACACGGCGCGGGTGTCCTTTTCGGTCCGCGTGTCGGCGAGGAGCGTCAGGTCCGGATACTTGGTCTCCAGCACGGTGACGGCGGGGTCGAGCATCACGGCGGCGTCGATCTGGCCCTGTTCCATGGCGGCGATGGCGGTGCCGCCGAGGCCGACGCCGATCACGGAGGCTGCGTCACGCTCCAGGCCGGCCTGCTGCAGCTGGTATTTCAGGAAGTAGTCGGTGGAGGAGCCGGGCGCGCTGATGCCCACCGTCTTGCCCTTGAGGTCGGCGATCGTCTTGATCTCGCCGGTCTGGTCCGGCGACACGACGATGACCAGGCCCGGAAAGCGGTCGTAGACCACGATCGCCTTGAGGTGCTGGCCCTTCGCAGCCAGCGCGACGGTGTGATCGAAATAGCCCGACACCACGTCCGCGCTGCCGCCGATCACGGCCTTGAGCGCCTGGGAGCCGCCCTTGAAGTTGACCATGTCGACGTCGAGGCCGGCCTTCTCGAAGTTGCCGAGCTGCTTGGTCAGAACCGTCGGCAGGTAGCACAGGCAGCCGGCGCCGCCGATGGCCAGCGTCACCTTTGACTGGGCCGCCGCGGCGCCGCCCATCATGAGCAAGGCCGCCGCGACGGTGGCCAGTTTGCGTAGCGTCTTCATTGTCGTTCCTCCCATTGTGAAACCACGACCCTGCCCACCGCTGGGATGGACAGATGCGGCGGGCCTGCTGGCCCGTCGGTTGGATGGCGTCATCGGCCCGATGCCGGCGGCGCTGGAGCCTTTTCCGATCAGGAGGAAACACGCCCGATCGATAAGAAATGGCCCTAGAGTCAATAGGTTGAGCATTTCCCGTCCGTTCAGATCGGATCAATCCGAACGGGAAATGCTCTAGTGTCCGCCGCTACCCGGCTCGGGGCGCCAGACGAGAAGGCGGCGTTCCACCAGGGTGACGCCGAAATCGATCACCAGCACGAACGCGGCGAGAACCAGCATGCCGGCGAACACGCCGGCGACGTCGAACATGCCTTCCGCCTGCTGGATCAGGTAGCCGAGGCCCGCGGCCGAGCCGAGATACTCGCCGACGACGGCACCCACCACCGCGAAGCCGATCGAGGTGTGCAGCGACGAGAACACCCAGGACATGGCGGACGGCATGTAGACGTGGCGCAGCAGCTGGCGCTCGTTCATGCCCAGCATGCGGGCATTGGACAGCACCGTCCGGTCGACCTCCTTCACCCCCTGGTAGACGTTGAAGAACACGATGAAGAAGACCAGCGTGAAGCCAAGCGCCACCTTCGACCATATGCCGAGCCCGAACCAGAGGGTGAAGATCGGGGCCAGCACAACGCGCGGCAGGGCGTTCGCCCCCTTCACGTAGGGGTCGAACACCGCGGCGAGCCGTGGCTGGCGTGCGAACCAGAAACCGATGACGATGGCGGCCACGGCGCCGATGATGAAGGCGAGGGCGGCTTCCGCCAGCGTGATCCAGAGATGGTACCAGATCGTGCCGCTGGCGAACCACCGCCATACCTGGTCCGCCACGTCGGCGGGGGTGGAGAAGAAGAAGGCGGTCTGGTTCGGGTCGCCGACAAGATGGGTGGTGGTGACGATCTGCCAGACGACGATCGTGACCACCGCGACGGAAATCTGCAGGGTGACGAGGAGGACCTTGTTCATTCCGCTTCTCCGTCGGCGAATCCGGGATAGGCTTTCAGGACTTCCTTCTTGAGAATGTGCCAGATATCGCGGTGCAGGGCCTGAAATTCGGGATCGAGCTTGATCTCGCCGATGTCGCGCGGGCGCGCCAGCGGAATCGGGAAGTCGCCGATGATCCGGGCGGCGGGGCCGGCCGACATGATCACCACGCGGTCGGAGAGCGAAATCGCCTCCTCCAGGTCGTGGGTGACGAACAGAACGGCCTTGCGGTTCTCCGACCACAGCCGCAGCAGGAGATCGCCCATGATCAGGCGCGTCTGCGCGTCGAGCGGGCCGAAGGGCTCGTCCATCAGGATGATCTCGGGATCGCGGATCAGCACCTGGGCGAGCGCGACGCGCTTGCGCTGGCCGCCGGAGAGCATGTGCGGATAGCGGTCGGCGAACGGGGCGAGGCCGACCCGCTTGAGCCAGGCGCGCGCCTGGTCGCGGGCGTCCTTCCTGCGCACGCCGGCCACTTCCAGCCCGATGGCGACGTTCTCGACCGCCGTCTTCCACGGCATCAGCGCATCCTGCTGAAACAGGTAGCCGGCACGTTCGTTGAGCCCCGCGATCGGGCCGCCGAAGATGGACACGCGTCCGCTGGCCGGCTTGAGCAGGCCGGCTGCCGCGTTCAGCAGGGTGGATTTTCCGCAGCCTGTCGGCCCGACGATCGCGACGAACTCCCCGGCCGCGACCTTCAGGTCGGCCTCTTCCACCGCCCGGAAGGTCTTGCCGCCGGCAACGTCGAATTCGATGGCGATGCGGTCGAAGAGAACCGCCTCGTCGGCCGAGCCGATGGATTGGGTTTCGGCGCCTGCGATGTGCGCGTCTGCGGCCGAAGGCATGCAAGGATCTCCCGTTCGATCTCCCCGGCACCCTACATGGAAATGCCGGGTCCGGCGCCTCTTGGACCGATTCCTTGTGGATTTCCAGTCGCGGGCGCGATGACGGTCGAGGCCGGAGGCCGGTCGGGAGACCCGTTTCGGGGGCGGCTGTTGCGCCGACTTTTCCTGGGATTTGGCGTTCTTCTCAGCAAAGCCGGACGCGAAACCGGTTCCCACTTTCGCTGGGATTTGCTCTCAGGCCACCCCGGTGCGCAGCAGGTCGTGCAGGTGGACGATGCCGACGGGGCGCGACCCTTCCACGACGAACAGCGCGGTGATCGCCGAGGCGTTGAGCCGTTCCAGCACGGTGCCGGCCAGTTCGCCGGGCTCGGCGGTGCGCGGCCCCGGGCTCATCACGTCGTCGACCCGCTTTTCCAGAAGGTCGGGGCCGAGATGGCGGCGCAGGTCGCCGTCGGTGATGATGCCGACCAGATGGCCGAGATCGTCGACGATCCCAAGCGCGCCGAACCCCTTGCCGGTCATCATGACGATCGCTTCGGTCATCCGCGTGCCGGACGGCGCGAGCGGCACGGCGTCGCCGGTGTGCATGACGTCGCGCACGTGCTGGAGCCGGGCGCCGAGCTTGCCGCCGGGATGAAAGACCTTGAAGTCCTGGGCGGTGAAGCCGCGCGCTTCGAGCAGGGCGACGGCGAGCGCGTCGCCGAGCGCCAGCATCAGCAGCGTCGAGGTGGTCGGCGCCAGCCCGTGCGGGCAGGCTTCCGTCGCCTTGGGCAGTTCGAGCACGACGGTCGCCGCGCGGCCGAGGGCCGACCTGCGGTTCGACGTCATCGCGATCACGGGCACCCGGAAGCGGCGCGCATAGGCGACGATCTGGGCGAATTCCTTGCTCTCGC
Organism: Amorphus orientalis; assembly: GCF_030814015.1. Taxonomy (NCBI): domain Bacteria; kingdom Pseudomonadati; phylum Pseudomonadota; class Alphaproteobacteria; order Hyphomicrobiales; family Amorphaceae; genus Amorphus; species Amorphus orientalis. Next base: position 338,816 of record NZ_JAUSUL010000004.1, on the reverse strand, counting down.
CGGACCAGGAGAGCGCCAGCACCGCGTCCTCCTCGGCGATCATGCCGAGATCGCCGTGGCTCGCCTCGGCGGCGTGCACGAAATGGGCGTGGGTGCCGGTCGAGGCCAGCGTCGCCGAAATCTTCGCGCCGATGTGGCCGCTCTTGCCGACGCCGGTGACGATGACCCGCCCCTTCTTCGCCCGGCTTTCCTGGATCGTCGCGATCGCGTCGCGGAACCCCTTGCCGAGCCCGTTGCCGATGGCCGCCTTCAGGCTGGCGAGACCCGCGATCTCGGTATCCAGGGTGCGGGCGGCGGAGAGGATCGCGTCGGCGGGCTGATCAGGGCGGGGGGCGTCGTGCGAAGCGGTGGTCTTGGCCGGAGAGGTCATGGGCGGAAGCGGATCTTTCTCTTGTCGGACGGCCACAGGACGGTCGTCTTCTGATAGCGCTCGCGAAAGCGTGATTCCACAGGCAACGCCCGGTCATCCTCTGCAAAATCGGCAACACGATGTCGCGTGCCGCACCCGGGACGCAGCCGCCACCCTTTCTTAACCGCATTATGGTTACCAGAATGCGAGTGGAAGGCGGGAGTTCCGGTGCCGCGCGCGGACCGGCGTCCCGTTTTCCGACTGCGATCATGCTCTGCAGACCTGGGCCGCAGCGCTCTCGTCAGGCTGGTCGTGACCTCAGCCCCGGCTTCCGGCGGCCGGCCGCGACACCGGCCCACCGGGATGCCCTTGCCGCTTCGACGGGATGTTACGGTTATGGCGAACCTGTTTGCTCGTTTTCTCCGGCCGGCCCTCCAGGGGTCCGTGACGGCCGCGCTCGGTCTCTCCGTTCTGGCCGCCGGCCTCGCATCGGTGCCGGCCCCGGCCGCCGCGCAATCGTTCCAGTCCTGCCTCAACAACCTGTGGCCGGCCGCCCAGCGCGCCGGCGTCTCCCGGCAGACCTATACCCAGGTCACCGCCGGCATGACGCCGGACCCGGACACCGTCCGGCTGATGGGCAAGCAGTCGGAGTTCGTGAAGCCGATCTGGGAATATCTCGATTCCGCGGTCTCCTCCTCGCGGATCACCACCGGCCGCCAGATGCGCCAGAAATACGCCACCCAGCTCGCCGCCATCGAGCGGCGCTACGGCGTCGATTCCAACGTCGTGCTCGCGATCTGGGGCGTGGAGACCAGCTATGGCGGCTTCATGGGCCAGCACAACGCGCTGCGCGCGCTGGCCACGCTCGCCTGCGAGGCCCCCGACCGGACGGAGTACTGGCGCCAGGAATTCGTGACCGCGCTGCAGATCGTCCAGGCGGGCCACATCACGCCCGACCGGATGGAAAGCTCCTGGGCCGGCGCCATGGGCCACACCCAGTTCATGCCGTCCAGCTGGCGGCAGTACTCCGCCGACTATGACGGCGACGGCCGCCACGACATCTGGACCAACCAGCCGGACGCGCTGGCCTCCACGGCCAACTATCTGAAGTCGTTCGGCTGGGAGGCCGGCAAGACCTGGGGCTACGAGGTCGAGCTGCCGGCCGGCTTCGACTATGCGCTCGCCGACGAGGAGACCTGGCGCTCGCTCGCCCAGTGGCGCCGCCTCGGCATCACCCGCACCCGCGGCCGCGAGTTCCCGCGCCCGTCCGACCAGGCCTTCCTGCTGCTGCCGGCCGGCGCCAACGGTCCCGCCTTCCTGATGCTGAAGAATTTCGAGGTCATCAAGCGCTACAACAACGCGACCTCCTATGCGCTCGCCGTCGGCCATCTGGCCGACCGGATCATCGGCGCCGGCCCGATCGAGAAGTCGTGGCCGCGAGGCGACCGGCCGCTGTCGCGCTCCCAGGTGCGGGAGATGCAGACGCTGCTCACCCGCAAGGGCTTCGACACCGGCGGCGTCGACGGCCGCGTCGGCCCGATGACCCGCTCGGCGATCCGCGCCTACCAGAAGCGCACCGGCCAGATCGCCGACGGTTACGCCTCCGTCAAGCTGCTGCAGCAGCTGAAAGGGTAGGGGACGGCGCTGGTCGGGCGTTCCCTCCGACGGGCGAGGGTCTACGCCGCCTTCTCCTTCTCCGCCGTGCCGGTTTCGATGCGGTCCAGATAGCCGGCAAGCAACTGCCGGCTGCGGGCGAGGCTGTCGATCCGCGCGTCCAGATCGTGGATCCGGCCGCGCACGGCCGCGAGCAGATCCGGACAGGGATCGAAATCGGGCCGGTCGTCGGTCACGCAGGGAAGGAAGGCCCGGATCGCGTCGAGCTTCAGGCCGGCCTCGCCCAGCATGCGGATCCGCCGGACCGTGACCGCGTCGGCCTCGTCATAGTCGCGATAGCCGCTGGCGCGCCGCGCTGGCGACAGCAGCCCTTCCTGCTCATAGTAGCGCAGCATGCGCACGCTGATGCCCGTGCGGCGGGAGAGCTGACCGATCTTCATGCGTCGTTCCCGTTGGTGTCATCTTCGCGCTTGACCCTGACAGCGCTGTCAGACCGTACGCCTCATTCGTGGGCGAGGCGAGAGGCGCCGCGCCGGCCGTCCCGGACGGACGGAATGCTGGGATGGTGGTGGCGCGGCGGCGCCACGCCGAATGACAGGAGACATCGAAATGCCGACGGTCGAGCACAACGGAACGCAGGTTGCCTACCAGGTCGACGGGTCGGGGCCGGCGCTGGTCATGATCCACGGGACCGGCGGCAGTGCCGAGCTCAACTTCGGCCATCTGGTGCCGCGCCTTGCGGCCCGCTTCACCGTGGTGCGGCCCGACTATTCCGGCGCCGGCGAGACCGTCGATCCCGGCGGCGATCTCACCACCGAGCGGCTCGCCGGCGAGGTGATTGCGGCGGTCGACGCCGCCGGCGTGGAGACGTTCGATCTCGTCGGCTTCTCGCTCGGGGCGGCGGTCGCGATCGAGCTGGCGGCCCGGCATCCGCAGCGGGTGCGCCGGCTGGTGCTTCTGGCGGGCTTCGCCCGCTCCGACGACGCGCGCATGCAGCTGGAGTTCGGGCTGTGGCACGACCTGGCGCTGAGCGATCCGGAGACGCTGGCGCGCTGGCAGATGATGACCGGCTTCAGCCCGGATTTCGTCAGCGGGCTCGGCAGCGCCGCCGTGGAGGAGGCGATCGCCGACAACGTGGCCCTGCGCCGCTGGCCCGACGTCGCCCGTCAGGCCGACCTGGACCGCACCCTCGACGTCCGGGACGCGGCGCGCCGGATCATCTGTCCGACGCTCGTGATCGGTTGCCGGCTCGATCACATCGTACCGCCCGCCCACAGCCGGGAGCTCGTCGAACTGATCCCCGGCGCCCGCTATGCCGAGCTGGAGAGCGGGCACATCGCGGTCATCGAGCAGCCCGACGCCTTTCTCGATCTGCTGACCGGATTTCTCGGGTCCGGATCGTAGGGGTCAGGGCCGTCAGTCGTGATAGCGGCACTGGGCGATCAGGAGGCGGTCTCTGACGTGGCGCTTGCCTCGCCGCCATCCAGATCTGAGACTGCCATCAACAGCCGGTCGGCATTGCGCGGGCTCTGCAGAAGATAGCGGCTATCCTGGCAGCAGGCGAAGTCCTCCAGCGACATCAGGACGGCGACCGGTTTGCCTCGGCCGCGGATAATGATCACCGGCTCGTGGTCGTTTGTCACCCGGCCGAGGGCGTCGGCCAGATTGCGGCGAAGGTCGCTGTAGGATGTCGTGCGCATGGCCCTATTATTCGCGTTAGAATGCAAATCGAGTATTCGCGACGACATCATTCAATTCCGAGCTCGCTATTCGAAATTATATCAGGATAAAATTTGTTCACGAGTTCGAGGGGCTTAAATTCGGTCCCCCAAATCGCCCTCCGCTCTTCGCCGGGCAGCTCCCAAAATTTGGATAGCGCCTCCCTGTTGGCGAAATGGCCGTACAATATCGGATTCGCAACGATCTTCGTTAAGGCGTGACGCGCGACAGACGAGATGAATATCTCTTGTCTGGCGATCTCTAGCAATTTATCTCTAATTCTCGGAGAGAGGAGATAATCTTCATTTAGGTGCTCTACGTCGCTCCGAATTCTGTATATTCGATCCATCGTATTGTGATGATTCTCTCCAATAAAAAGTTCCGTACGACTTTTGAATTGCCGTCTGGTCTTTCCGGGCGATGCTAATATTAAGCCTTCTATGCATCTTGAAAACTGGTGTATTCTATCAATAATTTCGGGTCTCTGCCTGGCTTCTTCATAAAGTCTGAGGATGCGGTTGATGCGCCAGCTTCCTTGTGGTTCAGGGTTGTTTTTATGCCAATATAGGCTTTTTCCAAGCTCAAATGCGGTTCTAAGGTCCCTCGCATCTATTGCCGGTTGGATGGTGCCAATTGAGGCTTTCGGGGGGTCAATCCTAGCATATTCTCGCAAGGAAAGCTTGGAGGATACTTTCCCTCCCCCTATCCGAATAGGTGCCGACCAGCTGTGAAATGAACTTGAGAGAAGAAGGCCGATATACTGGAGCCAAGACGCTTGATTGTGTCTTTGATTTTCTCCATCAAGGACTTTAGGAGTCTCGGATGTAGATTTGCTGACTAAGATAAGATTCGTATCCTTGATCTCTTCAATATGGATTTCTCCGATCCAGCTGCTCCATTCAGAATTGAGAGTAATTTTCCAATTTGGCAAAATTGCCAGCTGTTCGCCTTCATCAAAGACAGGGTCAGTGTCTTCGGTCAGGTCGCAGGCAATACAAATAGCGGAGAATTTTTCTCCCTCTTGGATCCAGTCGGCAAGTTCAAGAGCCACCGGCTTTCCTCGAGCTTTTCGTTGTTGCCCTACCGTTCCGCCAGCGCCAGCTTGACGCCCAGCCCGACGAAGGCGGCGGCGAAGGTGCGGCGCATCCAGGCCATGACGCGGGGCCGGGCGAGCACATGGGCGCGGACGGCGGCGGCGAACACGCCGTAGACGGCGAACACCGTGAACGTCATCGCCATGAACACGCCGCTCATCTCCAGCATGCGGGCCAGCGCCTGGGGCTCGCCCGGCGTCACGAACTGGGGCAGGAAGGCGAAGAAGAAGATCGAGAGTTTGGGGTTCAGCACGTTGACCATCAGCGCCTCGACGATGGTCCGGCGCACCGAGCGGGGCGCCACGTCCGCGTCGACGCGCAGCGCCCCGGTCTCCTTCAGGGTCTGCCAGGCCATGTAGATCAGATAGGCGACGCCGAGGATCTTCAGCGTCTGGAAGGCGACGGCCGAGGTGTGGAGGAGAGCGGCCAGCCCGGTGATCGCCGCCGCCATGTGCGGAATGATCCCGAGCGTGCAGGCGAACGCGGCAATGACGCTCGCCTTCGCGCCGCGCGACAGGCCGGCGGCCAGCGTGAACAGGACGCCGGCGCCCGGCGAGATGACGACGATCAGCGACGTGATCAGGAAGTCCAGGCTCATGGGGGGATCTCCGGCGGGCGCGAGGCAGGCGTCACTTGATGGTTTAAACGAGCGAACGTGTTGCAACTTACAGCATACTGTCCCAATCGCGACCGCCATAGAACAGTCTCAGGATCGTTACCCGGTGCTCATCGACTGAAATTGCAATCGTGACGCGCCGCTCGAAGCCGAGGATGCGCAGACCAGGGCGGATGTCGTTGCGCAGGTGGCCGCGTTCGGGCGCCGTTTCGAGACCGGTGCAAAAGGCTTCTATTCGGGCGATGTAGCCGATCGCCGTCGCTTCGCCGGCCCGATCGGCGACCCAGTCATAAAGGGCTATAAGATCGTCTTCGGCCTCGGGCGCGAAGACGACCGGCCAGCGCTTCACGCACCGTCCTTCAAACTCGCCGAATGGCGGGCACGAATGGCGGAGAAGACCTCCTCGCTCGTTCGAGAGCGATCCGGGTCGGCCTGCATGGCGTCATAGGTGGGCGCCACTTCCTCGCGCAGCCAGGCCTCCACTGCTTCGTTGCGCTCCTTGAGAGCGCGCAATCCGGCCCGCACGACCTCACTGCCTGAGGCGTAAGAGCCTGACGCGACGAGCCCGTCGATGTAGGCGACGTGTTCGCCCGGGAGGCTGAAGGTCCTCTTTTCGCTCGGCATGCTGATCTCCTTTGGATGAGGATAGCATGGCGGTGTGAATTAATCATACCGCATTGCCGGTTGCGGAACGGCAGCTCGGAGCAGGCGGGATGGTGGCCGCGCCTGCTCCCTGGCTCCTCCGCCTACTCCGCCGCTTCCGCCCGGCCGATCTCCCGCATCGCCTCCGCCGCGATCTCGAACGACCGCTTGCGCTTGTCGTGATCGTGGATCTGGCCGGCCAGGATGACCTCGTCGGGCCGGTAGGTGCCGATCAGCTCCGCAAGCTGCCGCCGCACCGTGTCCGGCCCGCCGACGGCGGTGCACGCGAGCGCCTGGTCCACCATCGGCATCACATGCGGAGAGATCACGTCCGCGATGGTCTCCACCGGGCGGGGCAGGCGGCCCGGATTTCCGGTGCGCAGATTGGCGAACTGCTGCTGCGCCGACGACATCAGATAGCGACCTTCCGCGTCGTCCGCGCCGGCGAACACGTTGATGGCCAGCATGAAATAGGGCCGCTCGAGCTGGGCGGAGGGCCGGAAGGTCTCCCGGTAGACCGAAACGGCCTGGGCCAGCGCGCCGGGCGCGAAATGGGAGGCGAAGGCGTAGGGCAGGCCCAGATGGGCGGCGAGCTGCGCGCCGAACGTCGACGAGCCGAGCATCCAGACCGGAACGTGGGTGCCGACGCCGGGAATGGCGCGCACCTTCATGTCCGGTCGCTCGTCGCCGAGATAGGCCATCAGCTCCACCACGTCCTGGGGAAAGCTGTCGGTGCCCTCCAGGTTGCGGCGGAGCGCCCGGGCCGTCGCCATGTCGGTGCCGGGTGCGCGTCCGAGGCCGAGATCGATCCGGCCGGGATGCAGCGTCGCCAGCGTGCCGAAGGCTTCCGCCACCATCAGCGGCGCGTGGTTGGGCAGCATGATCCCGCCCGAGCCGACCCGGATCGTCTGCGTCGCGTCGGCGATGTGGCCGATCAGGACGGCGGTCGCCGCGCTGGCGATGCCGGGCATGTTGTGGTGCTCCGCCAGCCAGTAGCGGTTGTAGCCGAGCGCCTCCGCGTGGCGGGCCAGATCGCGGCTGTTCTTGAAGGACTCCGTCGCGCTTCCGCCTTCGGGAATGGGCGACAGATCGAGCAGGGAATAGGGGATCATCGGGGTCGATCCTCGCAAATGGGGGCGCCGGATGGCGGCTGTCTGGTCCTCAGGTAGGTGGTCGGGCGGCGCGCCGCGACCCCCTCCGGACGGTTCGGCATTGATTTCCGGACCAGCCAGTCCATATTGTCAACCCATGAGCGATACGGCCACCCGACCCAGATCCCGTCCCGGACGTCCGCGCGAATACGACGAGGCGGCCGCCCTGTCGGCCGCGCTGCAGGTGTTCTGGACCCGCGGCTACGAGGCCACGACGCTCGACGATCTCACGGGCGCAATGGGCCTCAGCCGGTCCAGCTTCTATTCCGCGTTCGGCTCCAAGGAGCAGGTCTTCCTGGCCGCGTTGAGCGCCTATTCCGAGGATGCGCTGTCGGCCCTGTCCGAGATCGCCCATCGTCCGGAGGGTGAGCCGGTGGACGCCATGCTGGCCGCCCTCGCCGATCCCCAGGGCGGGCCGCGTGGGTGCCTGCTGGTCAACTGCATCACCGAACTCGCGCCCCACAACGACCGGGTGGCCGCCATCGGCCGGCGCCATATCGACCGGATCGAGCAGCTCTTCGCCGAGGCGCTGTCCCCGTCCGATCCGGCCGCCGCAATCGATCGTGCCCGGGCGCTGGCCGCCCTGGCGATCGGAACGGTCACTCTGCGCAAGTCCGGTCTCTCGCCGGACGCGATCTCGGCTGCGCTGGCCCAGGGGCGGGCGCTGTTCGCCTCACCCCAATAAAGCGCCCGTCGACGACGCTCGCACGTTGAATTCTGGACTGACGGGTCCGAAATAAACCGTTCCCAAGACAGCCTGACCTGACCACGGAGACGACGATGACCACCCCGAAACTGTTCACCCCGTTCAAGGCGGGGGCCCTGGATCTGAAGAACCGGATCGTGATGGCCCCGCTCACCCGCAACCGCGCCCGGGCCGAAGACGACGCGCCGGTCGACATGCACGTCGACTATTATGCCCAGCGCGCCGGCGCGGGCCTGATTGTCACCGAAGCGAGCCAGATCAGCCCCGAAGGCAAGGGCTATGCCTGGACGCCGGGCATCCACAGCGACGCCCAGGTCGCCGGCTGGAAGGCCGTGACCGACGCGGTCCACGCCAGGGGCGGCAGGATCGTCCTGCAGATGTGGCACGTCGGCCGGATCTCCCACGACACCCTGCAGCCGGATGGCCAGCCGCCGGTCGCGCCCTCGGCGATCGCGGCCGAAGCGAAGACCTTCGACGGCAAGGAGTTCCTGGCCACCTCGACGCCCCGCGCGCTTGAGCTCTCGGAAATTCCGCGTGTCATCGAGGATTATCGCAAGGCGGCCCGCAATGCCGTCGATGCCGGCTTCGACGGGGTCGAGGTGCATGGCGCCAACGGCTACCTGATCGACCAGTTTCTCCGCGACGGCGCCAACCAGCGCACCGACGCATACGGCGGTTCGATCGAGAACCGCACCCGGCTGATGCGCGAAGTGGTCGAGGCCGTCACCGAGGTCTGGGGCGCCGACCGGGTCGGCATCCGCCTCAGCCCGTTCTCCAACGCCAACGGCCTGACCGATTCCGATCCGATGCCCCTGTTCGAACGCGTGGTCGACATCCTCAACGGCTTCGGGCTTGCCTATCTCCACTTCGTCGAGGGTCAGACCGGCGGCTCCCGCGATCTGGCCGAGGGGCAGTCGATCGAGGCGCTGCGCGCCCGCTTCGACGGCGCCTACATGGCCAACAACGGCTACGACCGTCAGATGGCGATCGATGCGGTGGAGACCGGCAAGGCGGACCTGGTCGCGTTCGGCCGGCCCTATATCGCCAACCCGGATCTCGCCGAGCGGCTGGAGAAGAACGCGCCGCTCAACGAGCCCGACCGCAAGACCTTCTATGGCGGCGGCCGCGAGGGCTACACCGACTATCCGGCGCTGGACGAATCCGCCGCGGCCTGAGCCAAAGTCAGGCAGCCATAACGAAGCCCGGGTGCTGGAAGGCGCCCGGGCTTTTTTATGTCTGGCGGGCAAGCGGGATAGATCAGATCGCCGGTCTGGCCCATTCTCATCCGGGATGATGCGGCGTTTCCGGGAGGCATGACATGATCATCCGCGACGCGCAGGACGGTGATCTCGATGCCGTTCTGGAGGTCGAACGCCGGGCCTTCGGCCAGGACGACGAGGCGGATCTGGTCCGCCGCGTGCTGGCCGATCCGAGTGCGGATCCGGTTCTTTCGCTCGTGGCGGTCGATGGCGATCGGATAGAGGGCCATGTCCTGTTTTCCGCCGCCCGGGTGGAGACCGGCACGACCGGGCTGCCCGCTTCCATGCTGGCGCCCCTGGCCGTCGACCCCGACCACCAGCGGACTGGGATCGGCAGCCGACTGGTCGAGGCCGGGCTGGACCGGCTGCGCCAGGCCGGATGCGGCCTCGTCTTCGTGTTCGGCGATCCCGCCTATTACGGACGTTTCGGGTTCGAGCCGGCGATGGCGGCCGGCTTCCCGCCCCCGTGTCCGATCGCGACCGAACACGCCGACGCCTGGCAGGTGGTCCGGCTCGCACCCGAGGTCGGCGGGGGAGAGGGCGGCCGCGTGGTCTGCGCCGACAGCTTCATGGTTCCGGCGCTGTGGGCGGTCTGACCCGGTCGGCCCTGACCGCCGCAATCAGAACGTGACCGAGAGCTCGCCCGTTGCCGCGTGCTCCGCCGTGCCGCTGCCGATGCGGCCGTCATAGGCGACCGACAGGGTGGCCCGCCGGGTGAGGACGAAGTCGAGCCCGGCGCCGACAATGGCCGCGTCCCGGGCGATCGGCGCGCCGGCCACGGTGAAGCCCGCCCCGCTCCGGGCGAAGGTCAGGTCCATGTCCGGGTCGACGTCGCCGAAGGCGTGCTGCCAGCCGAGCGTCGCGTGCGGCCGCAGGACACCGCCCGCCAGCGGCACCGACTTTGCGAGCCGCAGCCCGAGGGTCGTGAGCGTGTTCGACTGGGTCGCGCCGGTCGCCGACAGCGCCGTCAGGTCGCCGCCTTCTGAAAAGGCATCCGTCGACGTCTGCACGAAGGCGAGCCCGGCAAACGCTTCGGTATCGACGGGTGCGAAACCCAGATCGATCGCGCCCTCGCCGAAGATCTGGCCCGTCGTCGCGGAATGGTCCGCGCTCTGCTGGGCCCAATAGCCCGGGAAGGCGATCGTCCGGTCGGTCTCGATGTCGTGCCAGGCGAAGCTCGCGCCGAGGCTGGCGCGCATCATGCCGCGCACCGCCCCGCCATAGGCGGCGAGGGTGGTCGTGCCCGACGTGCCGGAGGCGGCAAGATCCGGCGACTTGAACCGGCCCGCCCCGTAGCCGGCGGCGAAGCCGACCCGCCCCCAGGTGTGGATCGCCGCGTCCACGCCCGCGAGGGTCCCGGTCAGGGAGGTGGACAGGCTGGACGCGTTGCCGGTGCCGTCGATGTCACCCCAGTTGCCGTAGGCGGACGCCCAGGCGCTGGCCGTCAGACCCGGCAGGTTCATGCCCGACGTGCCGTTGGAGGCGAACATGGGTGCGGCGCCCATTTCCGCGAACGCCGCGCCGAGCCGGGCCTGGATGGTGTCGCGCGCGAGCCGGGCATCGTTCTGCAGGGCCGTCAGGGTCGAGGCGTGGATCTGGCCGGAGAGCTGATCGGCGGCGAGATTGTACTGATCGATGGTGAGGTGGGTCAGCGGATAGTCCAGCGCGGTGCCCTGCACGAACCGGTCGAGTGCGGCGCCCACGGCCCGGCGGTTCGGCGTGGTGCCTGCGGCTTCGAAGCTGACCTGGCTGTCCACGACCTGAAGTGCCGCGTCGGTGGCGCCGTAGGAGAGGCCCGTGGTGAGGAACGGATAGAGCGCGTCGTCGAACAGGCCGCCGACGAGATTGGAATGGGTGCCGGTGACGCCACCGTCCGCCGTCAGGAAGACGTAGCGGTCGCCCAGCACCGGCACCAGGCCGGGCTCGTGGGAGACGATCACGGTGCCGCCGGAAAGCGTCGCGGTTCCGCTGACCCGCAGGAGATCGATGGAGCCGTCCGCGCCGACCTCCACCTCCCGGGTCGCGCCGGGGCCGAACGTGTAGGTGCCGGTGACGGTCATGGTGCCGATGGAGTTGCCGGTGGCGAGCGTGCCGCCCTGGGCGACGACCAGATTTGCGACGGTGCCCGTTCCCGACAGCCGGCCGGTGGTGGTCAGCGTGCCGGAGACGGTGCCGTTGTTGACGAACGATCCGGCCGTGGAGACGTCGCCGGCAATCCGGCCCGAAGACTGCACCGTGGTCGTGCCGAAATTGCTGACGTTGCCGGACACGGTCCCCGCCAGGTCGAACGCGCCCCCGGTGTCCACGGTCACCAGCGGGGCGGTCGCCCCCGCCACGGACAGCTGGCCGGAGAGGTTGAACGTGCCGCCGCTGCGCACGGTGACCGCGCTGGCGAGCTGGCTGGTCACGGCCAGCGTGCCGCTCTGAACGGTGGTGTGGCCGGAATAGGTGTTCACCCCGTTCAGCGTCACGGTCCCGGTGCCGTTGACGATCAGATCGCCGGGCCCGGTCAGGGCGTTCTCGAAGGTGGCCGTCGTCCCGGTTGCGATCGCGGCCGGGTTGGTGCTGCTGGCGCGCAGGAACACCGGCATGGTGGTGGAGAACGGCGTGTCGAACGTGATCTGCCCGATCGCGGAGATGACCGGGGTGAACACGATGTTGGTCCCGCTGACGTTCGGATCCGGCGCGACGCCCAGATAGCCGTTCGTCGGATCGAACAGATAGTAGAAGCCGTCATAGAACCGGATGCCGGTGTTGACGTATCCGACGCCCCGGTCGGTCGCGGAAGGTCCGACCCATTGCACGGACGTCGGCTTCTGCGGGCTGCAGGCCGAGGTGCAGCCGACCCGGTAGCTGTAGCTGACGGTATCGCCGGCATCGAGAACCTGAACGGTCACGGTGCTTGCCGACGAGACCGGCCCGGAGGCCTGCCCGGGAACGTGGATGAACGAATTCGGGATGCCCGTATCGGCCAGAAGGATGCCGGACTGGGGCCCGACCGTGCCTTCGCTGCCCCCGGAGACCGTCACGGACATCGCCCCCTGTCCCCAGGCCCCGGTCTGGGAATCGGCTTCCAGCTTGCCGAAGGCGAAGCCGCTGGTGTTGGCGGGCGTCAGACCGACGATCACCTCGCCCCGCCGGATGATGTAGCCCTGATTGAAGGCGGAGCCGTCCGGCGCGGCGATGTTCACCAGCGGATTGAACGCCTGGGAGGTCGTCGGCGCGGCGATCAGCTGCTCGGCGATGGTCGGGCTGTCATAGTCGAGCGCACCTTCTCCGAGGGTGTTGCGGCCGAACCCGACGCCCATCATGGAGATCGTCCTGTGGGCGTTCTGGTCGCACGGGTTGTCGCCGTAGCCGGTGCACCGGCTGTTGGTGGCGGCGAGCACCCGGACATTGGAGGCGACGATCGGCTGCCCGGTCGCCGGATCCAGGTAGGTCACGGTGGCCTCGGTCAGCTTGCCCCAGATCAGGAGCCCCGACGAATTGTAGAACGCCCAGCCGGCCTCGCCCGTCAGCGTGTCGGCGGTCTCGCCCAGATATTCGGCGGCGATCACCAGACCGGTCGAGCCCGTGTCCATCTCGATCTTGCGGGCGGCGCTGGTGACGGACGTCCCGTCGCGCCGCGTCGTCGTGATCTTCAGATCGTATTCGTAGCTGTCGGGCCGGCTGTTCGGGCTCTTGGGGATCGTGAAGGACGTGTCGCCGTCGTCATAGAGCGACCAGCTCTGGGCGGCAGCCGGGCTGGCGAGAGACGCGGCGGCGAGGGCAGTCGCAAGTCCGAACGCTCTCAGGCCGAACCGGCGAACAGGCGGATTGAAACGATCCATCGCAACGCATTCCCCCGAGCCAAAAAACCGCCGCATCACGGGGCATTTATCGGCCCGATCGGCCGACACGTGCAAGCGGCAACGCCGCTGCGGACGGGTACCCTCGGGTGCTGTGGCTTTTCTGCACGTTGCCCCGGCAGCGCGTGTCCGCACCCGAACCGGAGACCCGGTGCCATCGGCAGGTTGCAGCGGACGCCTGTTGACAATCGGCCTGAATCTGCCCAGCTCCGTTTAACGAAAGTGAACGGTAGCGAGCGTGGGAAACGGATCCCGATGGACACCTTGGCGCGTATGGCAGCGTTCGTGGCGGTGGTCGACGCCGGCGGCTTCTCCGCCGCGGCGCGGAAGGAGGGGCGGTCCAAGGCCATCCTCTCCAAGCACGTGGCGGAGCTGGAGAACCGGCTCGGCGTGCGTCTCCTGAACCGGACCACGCGCACGCTGGCCCCGACGGAAGCCGGTCTCGCCTACTATCGCGAGGCCTTGGAAATCCTTCAGCGCATGTCCGATCTGGAGGACGTGGTCCGCGACACCCATCGGGAGGTCAGGGGCAGTCTTCGCATCGCCGTCCCGCGCACCCTGGGCGAAGGGGTGCTGATGGAGGCGATCGTCGCCTTTGCCCGCAAGGAACCCCGGATCTCGCTGGACCTGCGCCTCGACGACCGGTTCGTCGATCTGGTGGAGGAAGGCTTCGACATGGCCGTCCGCGTGTCCGAACTCGCCGATTCCAGCCTGATCGCCCGCAAGCTCGCGCCGTTGCGCCTGGTCGTTGCGGCCAGTCCCGAGCTTCTGAAACACCATGGCCGCCCGTCCGTGCCCGACGACATGGCGGCGCTGCCCTGCGTCATCGACACCAACGCGCGCTGGCGGTCGAACTGGGGCTTCGTGGTGGACGGCACCCGTCATTCGGTCGCGGTGTCCGGCCGGCTGGAGGCGAACAGCCCGAACGCTGCCAAGGTGGCCGCGCTGCACGGCATCGGCTTCGCGATGCTGCCTTATCCCGTCGCCCGCCGGGAAATCCTGGAGGGGCGGCTGGAGACGGTGCTGGACGACTATGTCTGCAACGCCGGGGCGATCTATGCGGTCTACCCGCACCGCCGGCATCTGTCCGGCAAGGTCCGGGCCCTCGTCGACCACCTCGCCGAATGGTTTGGCGATCCGGTGCATCTGGCTGAACTCGGCGGCGCCGAGGAGCCACGGCCGGCGCCAGCACCGTCAAAGCTGACGGTGGCGGCGGACTGAGCGCGACCCGTCCCGATCAGACCGTTTCGGTTTGAAGGGGATCTGCTCTGGCGCCTGCCCGCTCGAGGCGCTCCCGGGCGATCGCGTCGGCGACGACGTCGGTCGGCAGGCCGTCAGCGTCGGCGCGCACGAAGATCTGCCGGAGCGTCTCGCCGATCGCCGTCACCCGTTCCATGACGGCGGTGTCGTCGCCGCCCGGTTTCGACAGGGCAATGGAGATGACGCCGCCGGCGTTGATCGCGTAGTCCGGTGCGTAGAGGACGCCGCGGGCCATCAGCCGCTCCCCGTCCGCCTCGGTGGCGAGCTGGTTGTTGGCGGCCCCCGCGACAATTCCAGCGCCGAGCTCGGGGATCGTCCTGGCGTTGAGCCCGGCGCCCAGCGCACAGGGCGCGAACACGTCCGCCTCGATCCTGTGGGCGCTGTCCGCTTCTGCGCGTTCGGCGCCGAACGCCGCTTCCGCACGTTCTGCGGTGGAGGCGTCCACGTCGGCGACGACGAGCCGGGCCTTTTCCTTCGCCAGGAGGTCGGCCAGATGCCAGCCCACATGGCCGAGACCCTGAAGGACGATCCGCCGGCCGGCGATCTCGTCCGAGCCGGTGCGGTGGGCAAGGGCCGCCTTGATGCCGCTCAGGATGCCCAGCGCAGTATAGGGGGAGGGATCGCCGAGCCCCGTCGCCGGGGTGCCGCGGGCATGGGACGTGGCGGTTGCCACCTGTTCCATGTCCTCGGTGGATATCCCGACATCTTCCGCGGTGGTGTAGCGTCCGCCGAGCGTTTCGACATGCCGGCCGAATGCCGCCAGAAGGGCGGGCGTCTTGTCACGTCCGGGATCGCCGATGATCACCGACTTGCCGCCGCCGAGATCGAGCCCGGCGAGCGAATTCTTGTAGGTCATGCCCCTGGACAGGCGGAGCGCGTCCGTCACCGCCTCGCCGCTGGACCCGTAGGCCCACATGCGGCACCCTCCGAGCGCCGGTCCCAGCCGGGTGTCGTGGATGGCGATGATGGCCCGCAGTCCGGTTTCCGCGTCGCTGCAGAAGACGACCTGTTCGTGATCGTCGAAGGCGGGATGGTCGAAGACGGCCGATACGCCGGGGTCCTGCATGTCCATGCCTCGCTCCTTTCGCACCCGTCATTCCGTCCTGCCATTGAAACGTGCGTTCGATTGAACGGGATTTCATGGTTGAATGTCCGCCTTCGACGCTCCGAACCGGACGAATTCACCTTCGTCAATCGAAACATGGGGATATTGTTCCGATCGGTTGGCAGGTGTGCGGTCATCTTGCCGCCATGGTGGCACGTAGAAAGGGTGTATCGCGATGATATCCCTTGGGCTTGCGGGCCGAATCGCCCGAACCGGGAGGCAGCTTGACAGATAGAACTGTGCTCGGGATGAGCCGGAGGGCGAAGGGTCGGCTCGACTGGAGGACGCGCCTGTCCGCAATGGTGATGGCAGCGGCCGCCGTCATGATCGGTGCCGACACTGCCGAAGCCCATCCCCACGTCTTCGTCGAGGCCAAGAGTGAGCTCGTCTTCGATGGCACGGGCGATCTGTCCGCCGTGCGCCACGCCTGGCGGTTCGACGCGCCCTTCTCCTCTTTTGCGGTCCAGGGCCTGGATGCGGATCAGAACGGGATCCTGACCCAGGAGGAACTCTCCGAGCTGGCCCAGGTGAACGTGGAGTCGCTGAAGGAGTACGATAACTTCACCTTCCTCAGCCACGACGGGGAGGACCTCTCATTTGCGGATGCGGAGGATTACTGGCTGGACTACAGCGGCGGGCGTCTGACCCTCTATTTCGTGCTGCCGCTGGCTGAGCCGCTTGCCCTGGCCGGCGACAGCGTCACGCTGGAAGTCTACGATCCGGAATATTTCGTCGCCTTCGAGATGACCAAGCAGCAGCCGTTCACCCTGATCGACGCGCCGGCTGAATGCGTGCTCAACACCCAGCTCGCCGGGGAACTCGACCCGATGACCGCGACCCAGCTCGCGGCGATCCCCTCCAGTCAACGCGAGATCCCCGATCAGTACCGGGCCATGACCGACGTTCTGGCCAACGAGGCGCTGGTGACATGCGCGAAATGAGAGTCCATCCGCTTGCGCTCTGCGGCCTTGCCGGTCTGATCCTGCTTGTGGCGATGGTCGCCGTTCAGCCCGCGCTGGCTGCAGGTGGGCCGTTTGGCGTGGGCGCGCCGGAACCCTCCGCCGCGCCGGTCTCCGGGCCGCTGGCGGGGTTCTTCGCCTGGGTCGCGGCCTGGCAGTCGACCTTCTACCGCGCGCTCACGGACTCCCTGTCGGAGATCAAGGCGAGCGGGGCGGCGCCCTGGCTGCTGATCGCGCTGTCGTTCGGCTACGGCGTGTTCCACGCCATCGGGCCGGGGCACGGCAAGGCGGTGGTGTCGTCCTACATGCTCGCCAATGAGGCGACGGCGCGTCGGGCCGTCGGCCTGTCCTTCGCCGCCTCCGCCGTCCAGGCCACGACCGCCGTTGTCGTCGTGCTGATCGCGGCGGCGGTGCTCAACCTGACCAGCCTGCAGATGTCGCGCTCCATCGAGACCATCGAGATCGCGGCCTATGCCATGGTCACGCTGCTCGGTGCCTCGCTGGTGTGGCGCAAGATCCTGCGTCCCGCTTTCAGGCGGGTCCGGACCGGTCCGGGTGTCGTGACCGCGTCCGCCCTGTCGGCATCCGTGGCGTATGCGCAGACGGAGCGGCATCGTCATGCCGGTCACGACCATGGTGGCGACGGGCACGGCCATCACGGTCACGCGTCGCATGCGCACGGTCATCATCATCACGGCCACGGCCACGATCATCACCACACCACCGCCGAGGCGGCGGCCCAGTGCGGATGCGGCCATTCCCACGGCATCGACCCCGAGACGGTTGCCCGGGCAACCTCGCTGCGGGCGGCGGTGGCCGCGGTGCTCGCGGTCGGGCTCCGCCCGTGCAGCGGTGCGGTCATCGTGCTGGTCTTCGCCCTGTCCCAGGGCCTGCTGGGCGCCGGCATCGCGTCGGCCTACGTCATGGGGCTCGGAACGGCGATCACCGTCTCGCTCCTTGCGCTCGCCGCCGTCGGCGCCAAGGGCCTGGCGATCCGGATGTCCGGGGCGGGCTCTCCGCTTGCCGCCCGGGTCCACGGCGGACTGGAAGCGGCCGGCGCACTCGTCGTGCTGTTCCTCGGCCTCACGCTCCTGATCGCCACGCTGTCGGCGTCCTGAAAGCAATCCCAGGAAAAGTGGGCACCGGTTTTCCGGCCGGGATTGCGAAGAACGAAAGCAAAGCCCGCCTCAATCTCCCGCACATTCCGGCGAAAGCCGGAATCCAGGGACAGAGATTCTTGGCCATCCATCACTGACGCCCCTGTGATCGATCGCGGACGCATTAACCAGTTCTCTTAAGCCGATCTTTGCCTCGGTGCGGTCTGGTCGGGGCCATGACCCTGGTCCAGCGCCCCTCTGCCCGACGCCTCTTCGCGATCGTAACCACGTGTCTTCTGATCGTGGCGGTCGTTGCCGGCTGCTCGCGCGGGCCCCAGCATCAGGAGCGCCGGGCCGCCTGGCGCGACATCGCCGAGCGCAACTGCCTGCGCTCCGGCGAGGTGCAGCCCTCCGCCTACATGGAGCCCCGGGAGCGCATCCGGGTCGGCGCCTGCGGGGCCAACAAGCCGTTCAAGGTGATGGCGGCCAGCTCCGGCACGATCGCCATGCAGCCCGCGGCGACGATGGCCTGTCCGATGATCCCGGCGGTCGACCGCTGGCTGAACGACACCGTCCAGCCGATGGCCAACGCCCTCTTCGGCGTGCCGGTCAGCGAGGTGAAGGTGGCCGCCTCCTATGGCTGCCGGACCCGCAACAACAAGCGCGGCGCCCGGCTGTCGGAACACTCCTTCGCCAACGCCCTCGACGTATCCGGCTTCACGCTCGCCGACGGCCGGACCATCACGGTCGAGGACGGCTGGGTCAGCGACGGCTCCGATGCGATCTTCCTGCGCACCGTCCATGGGGACGCCTGCAAGGAGTTCACGACGGTGATCGGGCCCGACGGCGACCGCCACCACCGCGACCACTTCCATTTCGATCTGGCCCGTCACAACAAGGACGGCAGCTACCACCACTGCGAATAGCGCGAAGGGACGTGCGCGCTGCGGCGCGCGGGCCCGCTGCCTGCGCTTTATTCGGTGATGCGCGCGCGCAGTTCAGGCCCGTCGGCGCGCGGAGCTCATGCCGCGTCGGCGTAGAGCGGATATTCCTCTTCCACGAGATAGGGACCGCCGCCCTGGGAGGCGCGGGAGGAAAACAGCACGAAGCGCGAGGCCATGAAGGACGGCGCTTCGAAATCGCCCCGGATCGACAGCCAGCTCGCCACTTCCCGGGCCGAGGCCCCCTTCAGCCGAGCAATCGTGACATGGGGCGTGAACTTGCGGCCTTCCGGGGGCAGGCCGATGCGCTGCAGGAGCCGCTCCTGCTCGGCCTGAAGCTCCAGCAGCTCCGGCGTCGGCTCCACCCGCGCCCAGATCGAGTGGGGCTTGCGGGAGCCGAATGCACCGAGACCGGACAGCCGGACACGGACTTCGGTGCGCTTCACGGTGTCGAGCATCGCGGCGACCTCGTCGGCCGTGCGGTCGTCGATGTCACCGATGAAGCGAAGCGTGATGTGGTAGTTTTCGGTGTCGATCCAGCGGGCGGAGCGGAGTCCGCCTCGGAGCTGCGCAAGGCGCATACGGATGTCCGGCGGGATCTCGAGCCCGGTGAACAAGCGTGGCATGGGAAGGATCTCCGCCGCTTGTGTTTGTCGCGCCGAGTGATTCGACGCAGATCCTAGTTTCTCGAAGACTGGCCTTGGGCGCAAGGTGACGCGGCAGATGATGACGCGCCAACCCTGCGCGGGCCTTTCCGGTATCCCCAGAAAAGCAAAAGGCGCGGCCGAAGCCGCGCCCTGAACCGTGTCTGTCCGGTAGATGCCGGCGTGCGCCTACTGGCGGTTGCCGAACAGCTGCAGCAGCATCATGAACAGGTTGATGAAGTCGAGGTAGAGCCTGAGGGCGCCCATGATCGCCTTCTTGCCGGCGACGCTGCTGTCGTCACCGACATAGTACATCTCCTTGATCTGCTGCGTGTCGTAGGCGGTCAGGCCGGCGAACACGAGCACGCCGATCACGGAGATCGCGAACTGCAGCGCGCTGGAGCCGATGAACAGGTTCACCAGCGAGGCGATGATGATGCCGATCAGGCCCATGAAAAGGAACGAGCCCCAGCCGGACAGGTCCTTCTTCGTGGTGTAGCCGTAGAGGCTGAGCGCGCCGAACGAGGCGGCGGTGATGAAGAACACCCGCGCGATCGACTGCCCGGTGAAGACCAGGAAGATCGACGACAGCGAGAGCCCCATCAGCGCGGCGAACACCCAGAACGCGGTCTGGGCGCCGGAGACGCTCATGTTCTGAACCCGGAAGCTCAGAAAGAACACCATGCCGAGCGGGGCGAGCATGACGACCCACTTGAGGGGCGAGGCGTAGAGCGCGAGGCCGAAGCTGGTCAGGTACATGCCCTGGCCGATCTGCGCGGCGCCGCCACCCGACATCTGGGCCGCCGAGCCGGCATCGCCGGTCACCGCCATGTAGAACGCGCCGATCGCCACCAAGCCGGTCACCGCAAGGCCGATGGCCATGAGGTTGTAGACCTTGGTCATGTAGGCGCGCAGGCCCTGGTCTATGACGCCGGCCTCGGCGCGGCCGGTGGCGTAGCCCTGTGCTCGCCCAACTGAATTCCGGTCGAAGGTCGACATCTGGTTCCTCTCTCCCAAGTCGTCGATGACACGCGGGACCGCGCGCTGCGCGCAAGCTCCCGCAGGGCGAATATGGTGACAAAAAAACGGCCCGGCAAGGCGCAAACCGCCCGGCCGGACCGCAACTTGACGCAACCGTGATCGGACGAACCCGAACCCGGATTTACGCGGCTTCAGCCAGGTTCCGCAGCACGAAGTGCAGGATGCCGCCGTTCTCGAAGTAGTCCATCTCGTCCGCCGTATCGATCCGGCACAAGAGCGGCACCTCGAGGGTCTCGCCGTCGGCCTTGGTGATGTGGGCGGTGAGGACCGCGCGCGGCTCGATGCCGCCGGCCAGGCCGGAGATCGAGACCGTCTCGTCGCCCTTCAGGCCGAGGCTTTCCCAGGTGTCGCCTTCCTTGTTGAACACCAGCGGCAGCACGCCCATGCCGACCAGGTTGGAGCGGTGGATGCGCTCGAAGGATTCCGCGATCACCGCGCGCACGCCGAGAAGCCGGGTGCCCTTGGCCGCCCAGTCACGGGACGAGCCGGTGCCGTATTCCTTGCCGGCGAAGATTACCAGCGGCACGTTCTCGTCGCGGTAGCGCATGGCGGCGTCGTAGATGGCGAGCTGATCGCCCGACGGGTGATGGATCGTCACGCCGCCTTCCACGCCCGGCACCATCTGGTTCTTGATGCGGATGTTGGCGAAGGTGCCGCGCATCATGACTTCGTGGTTGCCGCGCCGCGAGCCGTAGGAGTTGAAGTCGCGGACGTCGACGCCGTGCTCGGTCAGATAGCGGCCCGCCGGCGAATCCTTCTTGATCGAACCGGCCGGCGAGATGTGGTCGGTGGTGATGGAATCGCCGAACAGGCCGAGGACGCGGGCGTTCTCGATGTCGGTGACCTTGTCCGGGGTCATCGTCATGCCCTCGAAATAGGGCGGGTTCTGCACGTAGGTCGACTTGGAGTCCCACGAGTAGGTGAGCGATCCGCCTTCGACCGCGATCGACTGCCAGTGCTCGTCACCCTTGAATACGTCGCCGTAGCGGCTTTCGAACATGCTCTCGTTGATGGCGCTGCGAACCAGCTCGGCCACTTCCTTGGAGGACGGCCAGATGTCCTTGAGGTAGACCGGATTGCCGTTCGCGTCCTCGCCCAGCGCGTCCTTGCTGAGGTCGACGAACAGCGAGCCGGCGATGGCGTAGGCGACGACCAGCGGCGGGGAGGCGAGATAGTTCGCCCGCACGTCCGGATTGACGCGGCCCTCGAAGTTCCGGTTGCCGGACAGCACCGAGCAGGCCACCAGATCGGCGTCGGCGATCGTCTTGGAGATCTCTTCCGGCAGCGGGCCGGAGTTGCCGATGCAGGTGGTGCAGCCGTAGCCGACCAGGTTGAAGCCGAGCTTGTCGAGATCGTCCTGCAGGTTGGCCTTGGCGAGATAGTCGGTCACCACCTTGGAACCCGGCGCGAGCGACGTCTTCACCCAGGGCTTCACGGTCATGCCCTTGGCGACGGCGTTGCGGGCGAGGAGGCCGGCAGCCACCATCACGCTCGGGTTGGAGGTGTTGGTGCACGAGGTGATCGCCGCGATCACAACGTCGCCGTGGCCGAGATCATGGTCGCGGCCCTCGACCGGCGCACGCTTGCCCATTTCGCCGGCCTTGTTCCACTCGGAGCCCATCGCGCTCTCGAAGGCCGACTTCGCGTCGGTCAGCGCGACGCGGTCCTGCGGCCGCTTCGGACCGGCGATGGACGGCACCACGTCGCCCAGGTCGAGCGCGAGGGTGTCGGTGAACACCGGATCCGGGGTGTCGTCGGTGCGGAACAGGCCCTGGGCCTTGGTGTAGGCCTCGACCAGCTCCACGCGGCCCGGATCGCGGCCGGTGTCCTTGAGGTATTTGAGGGTCTCGTCGTCCACCGGGAAGAAGCCGCAGGTCGCGCCGTATTCCGGAGCCATGTTGGCGATCGTCGCACGGTCTTCCAGGCTCATGGACGACAGGCCCGGGCCGTAGAACTCGACGAACTTGCCGACCACGCCCTTCTTGCGGAGCATCTGGGTGACGGTCAGCACCAGGTCGGTGGCCGTCACGCCTTCGTTGAGCGTGCCGGTCAGCTTGAAGCCGATCACTTCCGGGATCAGCATGGAGATCGGCTGGCCGAGCATGGCCGCCTCGGCCTCGATACCGCCGACGCCCCAGCCCAGGACCGACAGGCCGTTGATCATGGTGGTATGGGAATCGGTGCCGACGAGGCTGTCGGGATAGGCGACCTCGTGACCGTTCTCCTTCTTCGACCAGACGGTCTGGCCGAGATATTCCAGGTTCACCTGGTGGCAGATGCCGGTTCCGGGCGGGACCACGCGGAAGTTGTCGAACGCGCCCTGACCCCACTTCAGGAACTCGTAGCGCTCGTTGTTGCGCTCGTATTCCCGGTCCACGTTGGTCTCGAACGCCATGGCGTTGCCGAAGGCGTCGACCATGACGGAGTGGTCGATGACCAGATCGACCGGCACCAGCGGGTTGATCTTGGTCGGATCGGTGTCGAGGGACTTGGCGGCGTCGCGCATGGCGGCGAGGTCGACCACGGCCGGAACGCCGGTGAAGTCCTGCATCAGCACGCGGGTCGGACGGAACGCGATCTCGCGCGAGGACTTCTTCTCGTCGAGCCAGCCCTTCATCGCCTTGATGTCGTCGGCGGAGACGGAGCGTCCGTCCTCGTAGCGCAGGAGGTTCTCCAGAAGCACCTTCAGCGAGAACGGCAGGCGGTCCGTTCCGTCCAGTCCTTCCTTCGCCGCGTCGGGAAGGCTGTAATAGACGTAGCTGCGGTTTCCGACCTGGAGGTCTTTGCGGGATTTAAAGCTGTCGAGCGAGGATTCGGTCACGGCGTCACCTTCCGTTGGCGTGCAATCGGTCCGGCCGCGATGGCGCCAAAGGCGCCGGCGAAACGGATCGGCGTGGCGGCCTCCGTCCGGGGGAGAAAGGACGGGGCGCACTCGGGTCGACGAGGGTAAAACGCGCTCGCCGGCCTCCAGTTGCCTGCCCTATACCCAATTTTGTAGACCGGTTCCAGATCAGCGCGCGTTGCCTTTTGCATATCGGTCCTGCCATTTTGCGCGGCAGCGATGCCGCGCCGCCAATGACCGGATGCCGACCATTTCCAAGTCAGCCGAAACCAACTGGACAATCGATGCTCTCGCGGTTCGCGATCTCGCCGTCGATCGCGGCGGCCGGCGGGTCTTCGAGGGGCTGTCGCTGGACGTTCCCGCCGGCGCCGGGGTGGCGGTGACCGGCCCGAACGGCTCCGGCAAGTCGACGCTGCTTCGCGCCCTTGCCGGGCTCCTGAAGCCGACGGAAGGCAGCGTGGCGTTCGCCGGCGCCGATCCGGAAGCGCCGATGGCGAGCCACGTGCACTATGTCGGCCATCTCGATGCGGTGAAGACCCAGGAGAGCGTTCAGCAGAACATGGCGTTCTGGGCAACCTGGCTCGGCACGCCTCTGGACCTCGACGGGATCGAAGCGGCGCTCGAGCCGCTCGATCTGGCTCATCTGGTCGATCTTCCCGCTTCCGTGCTCTCCGCCGGGCAGAAGAGGCGTTTGTCCCTGTCGCGGCTTCTTGCCGCGCCGCGGCCGGTCTGGCTTCTGGACGAACCGACCGGCGCGCTCGACGCCGCGTCCGAACGACGCTTCTGCGCCATGATCGAGCGCCACCTCGATGCCGGCGGACTGGTCGTCGCGGCGACCCACCTGCCGCTGGACGTCGACCGGCTCGCCCCGTTCGCGATTGCCGAGGCCGCGCCATGAGCCGCGCCCTTCTGGCCCTGTTCCGGCGCGATCTCCGGCTGTCCGTGAAGGTCGGCGGCGGGGCGCCGATGGGCGTGCTCTTCTTTCTTGTGGTCGTCACCCTGATGCCGTTTTCCATCGGGCCGGATCTTCCGCTCCTGCAGCGCATCGGACCGGCCGTCCTGTGGATCGCGGCGCTTCTGGCCACGCTGCTCGGACTGGACCGTCTGTTCCAGGCCGACCAGGAAGACGGCAGCCTCGATCTTCTGGTGACCGCCGGCCATCCGCTGGAGCTGGTCGCGCTGGTCAAGGGGCTCGCCCACTGGACCGCGACCAGCCTGCCGCTGGTCGTCGCAGCTCCCTTCATGGGGCTGCTCCTGAACATGCAGGCCGATGCCATCGCCGCCGTCACGCTGACGCTTCTGGCCGGAACGCCGGCGCTGACCCTGATCGGGATGATCGGCGCGGCGCTGACGGTCTCGCTCAGGCGCGGCGGGGTCCTGATCGCGATCCTGGTGCTGCCGCTCAGCGTGCCCACCCTGGTGTTCGGCGTCGGCGCCGTGCTCGGCGCGGTGACCGATCCGGCCCCCTTCCTGTCCCCCTTTCTCGTCCTATGTGCTCTGTCGCTGGTGGCCGGCGTGATCGGTCCGATCGCCGCGGCCGCGGCGCTGCGCGCGGGCGAGGGATGACCGGAGATGGACGGATCGACCGGGATCGGCATGATCGGGACCGGTGCGTCGTCGGGCCGGAGGTGCGGCCAAGACGCCACCAGACTTGACGTGGTATTGCGGAGGTCGCACCTGACCGCGCGGTACAGGTCCGCCGCCGGCCCTCGGCCTCGCGGCCCGGGCCTGCTGCAACAGTGAGACAACGCCTTTGGCCAACGTGTCCGCCCCCTCCCAGTCGACGCTGCAATCGCTCGCCAACCCGACGCGGTTCGTGTCGCTTGCCGACCGGCTCCTGCCCTGGCTTGCGGCGCTGACGGTCGCGCTGATGGCGGCCGGGCTCTACCTGGGCTTCTTCGTCGCGCCCGCGGACTACCAGCAGGGCGAGACGGTGCGCATCATGTTTGTCCACGTGCCGGCCGCCTGGGTCGGCATGTTCGTCTACGTGGTGATGGCCTCGGCAGCGCTCGGAAGTCTCGTCTGGAAGCATCCGCTGGCCGATGTCACCGCACGGGCGGCCGCTCCGGTGGGCGCCGTCTTCACGCTGATCTGTCTCGTCACCGGCTCGCTCTGGGGCCGCCCGATGTGGGGCGCCTGGTGGGTCTGGGACGCGCGGCTGACGTCGATGCTGGTCCTGCTCCTGATGTATCTCGGGCTGATCGCGCTCTGGCACACGATCGAGGATCCGATTAGGGCCGGCCGCGTGGCCGCGATCCTGATCCTGGTCGGGGTCATCAACATTCCGATCATCAAGTTCTCCGTCGACTGGTGGTACACGCTGCACCAGCCGGCGAGCGTCTTCCGCTTCGACGGCCCGACGATTCACATCTCCATGCTGATCCCGCTGCTTCTCATGGGCGCGGCGTTCATGAGCCTAGTCGCGGTGATGATCCTGATGTCCATGAAGAACGAGATCCTGCGCCGGCGCATCCGGGCGATCTCCATCCGCGCGGCCTACGAGGGCCGGAAGGAGCGCGCATGATGGCGGTCGAGCACCTGGGCTATATCGTCGGCGCCTATGCGGTCACGATCGTGCTGGTCGCGGTGCTGTTCGGCTGGATCGTCGTCGACGGGCGCCGGCTGAAGGCGCGTCTTGCCCGGCTGGAAAGCCGCCACGGCGGCCGCCGGAGCCGCGGGGGAGAGACCCAATGACGGCGCGGCACGATCCCGACAGTCCGGCAACCGAGGCATCCGACGCTCCGCAGACGCCCCGCCGCTCGCGGCTGATCTGGGTGCTGCTGATCCCGCTGGCGCTGTTCGTGGTGCTGTCCGGCGTGTTCCTGATGCAGCTCCTGTCCGGCAAGGACCCGTCCGCGATCCCGTCCGCCCTGATCGGCAAGCCCGCGCCGGCCACCGATCTGCCGGCGGTGGCCGGCCTGACGACCGACGGTGCAGATATTCCCGGGCTTGATCCGGCGATGCTTCAGGGCAAGGCGAGCGTGGTCAACGTGTTCGCGTCGTGGTGCGCCCCCTGCCGGGTCGAGCATCCGCTGCTGATGGAACTCAAGCAGCGCGGCGAGGTGCAGATGGTCGGCATCAACTACAAGGACGAGCCGGAAAACGCCCGCCGCTTCCTCGGCACCTTCGGCAATCCTTACGACATCGTCGGCGCCGACGAGACCGGGCGCGCCGCCATCGAATGGGGCGTCTACGGCGTGCCGGAGACCTTCGTCGTCGGGCCGGACGGCACGATCCGCTACAAGTTCGTCGGCCCGCTGACGGAGGAGGCGTTCTCCGGTCCGTTCGGCGCGGCGCTCGACAAGGCCCGCGACGAGGCCTCCTGAGCGGACGAGCGCCCTTCCCGAGGTTGATCTTTTCGGCTTCGTGCCGCCATCCTGACCGTCATGAGCAGCAACGACACCGAACCCGATTTCCAGCTTCGTGTTCCCGAAGGCGACGACCGGGAACGGGCCGTGTGCCGGCAGTGCGGGTTCGTCGCCTACGAGAATCCCAAGATCGTGGCCGGCTCGGTGGTTCGGGTCGGCGAAAAGATCCTCCTGTGCCGGCGCGCCATCGAGCCGCGGCGCGGTTTCTGGACGATCCCCGCCGGCTATCTGGAGCTGAACGAATCGCCCGAGGAAGCGGCCGTGCGCGAGGCCCGGGAAGAGGCCTGTGCCGACATCCGTCTTGGCGGCCTCCTGTCCGTCTACACCATTCACAGGCTGTCCCAGGTCCAGCTGATCTACCGCTCGGTGCTCTCCGGCGGCTTCGCTGCCGGCGACGAGAGCCTCGAGGTGGCGCTGTTTTCCTGGTCGGAGATTCCCTGGAACGACATCGCCTTTCCCTCGGTTGTCTGGGCGCTCACCCACGACCGCGAGGTCGTGGAAGCCGGCGGCATCATGCCTTTCGCCAATCCCGACGGCGCCACCGCCGATCTCAAGTCCTTCGTCGAGCGCAACACGTGAACGTGACGAGCGGGCTTCCAAGGCCGTTCGCGGCGCTTCCTCAGGCGTTTAGGAATTGGGAGGCGGCTGCGTCACCCGTCCGTTACTTTCCGGTGAGCCGCAGCGCCGGTAGTGTCCCCTCGGTGCCCCAAGGGCGCAGAAGAAGAAGCCGGACCCCCAAGCAGGACCCGTTCCCGATGCTCGGATCAAGAGCCTTGCTGTTCGCCGCCGTTGTCCTCGCCTCAGGCGCCGGGCTGCTTGGCGCTCCCGGCAGCGCACGGGCCGAAAAGCCGGTGATCGAGCTCTTCACCAGCCAGGGATGTTCGTCCTGTCCGCCGGCCGACAAGCTGGTGGGCAAGCTTGCGGAGAACGGCAACGTCATCGCGCTGTCCTACCCCGTGACGCTCTGGGACTATCTCGGCTGGAGCGACACGCTCGCGTCGCGGGACAACACCGAGCGCCAGTTCGCCTACGCACAGGCACGTGGCGACGGCGCCGTCTACACCCCGCAGATGGTCGTCAATGGCCGCGAGGACGTGGTCGGCAACGACGAGGCGGCGGTGCTGCGCGAGATCGCGCTTCAGAAGGCGCATGGCGAGGCTCCCTCTATTCCGGTCTCCATGCATCGCAACGGCACGGTGCTGGAAGTGCGGGTGGGGCCCGGCCGCGACACCAAAGGCCGCACCGCCACGATCTGGCTCGGCCATGTGGTGCCACAAGTCGCTGTTGCGATCTCCCGCGGCGAAAACACCGGCCGCGAGATCGTCTATCACAACGTGGTGCGGTCGCTGCGCGCCATCGGCATGTGGAAGGGCGACGAGGTCGCCATCGATCTGCCGATGAGCGAACTGAACCGCGATGGCGACGGGGCGTGCGTCGTGCTGGTCCAGATCGATGCTGCGGGCGGGCCTGGTCCGATCGTCGGCGCGGAGATGGAAGTCTGGGCCCGGCCGAACCCAAGCGCCCAGGCCTCGCGCTAACTCGCCAAAGGATCTCACAGTCCCGCTCACGCAAGCTTACGCCTCTCACTGAGAGCGGGCCGTTGCGCGATCGCACTTTGGCGAAATACGCCCGAGACCGTTCGTTCCGTGCACAAACGCCCGCGCTCAGGCGGAGAAGCCGCCGCTGTCCAGATAGGCGCGTTCGGCCTCCGTCGTGGTGCGGCCGAGGCAGGGATTGCGGTGCGGGAACCGGCCGAACCGGCGGATCGCATCGTAGTGGACCAGCGCATAAAAATAGACGTCCTGGTCGCCGACGGTCCGGTAGAGGTCGAGGGAGCGCTCCTGAACGGCCAGCTCTTCCGAGTGCATGAACGGAAGATAGAAGAAGTTCCGCGCCGGCATCGGGTAGGCGCGGTCGAACCCTTTCGCGATGGCGGCTTCGGCCACGTCAAGGGCCTTGCCGTCGGTGGCGAAAGCTTCGGCCTGGTCCCGGAAGAGATTGCGCGGCAGCTGATCCAGAAGGAGCAGGAGGGCCAAAGCCCCGTGCGGCGTCTCGGCCCAGTGGTCGAGGTCGCCCCGTGCCGCCCTGTCCCGCAGCGACCTGAACCGGGCACAGGCGGAATCGAAGTCCTGACCGCCACTGAACCAGGCGGCGGGACCGGCATCCCACCAGAAGGCGAGAAGATCGAAAGCGTCGGCGGATGGCGCGGTCTGGCTCATGTTCGGATCTATGGCTTGCGTGGCGGGAGCGGCGGATCGGTCTGCGGCTGGTCGGCCGGTGCGGGGGTGGCCTGCGTTCCGGTTTCCGGCGGTCGCGTCAGTTCGACCTGCGGAGGAGTCTGGAACCGCTCGTCGAACCAGCTGGAATCCACCTGCGGCATGCCGTCCGGCCGATCCTCCGCGCGCTGGCCCGCCTCGTCGGGGGTCGGCACGATCGCACCTTCCGACCCGCTCGCAGCATCGTCGGAGGGCTGCGAGAAGGTGGGGCCGGTCCCGGGCGGGGCCGGGATCGAGGGGGTGGCGGTGACGCCGCCCGACCCGTCCGAGGCGTCCGGCTCGGGGGCGGCCGTGGTCGGGGTCGTCGCAGGGGCGGTGAGAAACAGGGCGACCAGCCCGATCGTGCCCACCGCGATCCGCCAGTAGGCGAACGGCGCGAAGCCGTGCCGGCTGACGAAGTCGAGCAGGGAGCGGACCACGATCACGGCCGCGATGAACGCGGTGACGAAGCCGATCGCGATCACCACCGCGTCGTCCATCGAGATCACGTTGCGGTTCTTGTAGAGGTCGTAGACGAAGGCGCCGGCCATCGTCGGCATTGCCAGGAAGAACGAGAACTCGGCCGCCGAGCGCTTGTCGGTGCCCAGCACCAGCGCGCCGCCGATGGTGGCGCCGGACCGCGAGACGCCGGGGACGAGGGCGAGCGTCTGAAAACATCCGATCGCGAGCGCAAGCCAGACCGGATAGGCATAGGCATCCCGGTATCTGGGCCGGCTGGGCATCCGGTCGAGCACGAGCAGGATCACGCCACCGACGATCAGGGTCACGCAGATCAGGGTGGGGGATTCGAACAGGACGGTCTTGATGAAGCCGTGCAGGGCGACGCCGGCGAACGCGGCCGGCAGGAAGGCGACGATGATCCCGATGAAGAAGCGCCGGGCGCGCGGATCGGAAGGAGCGGCCGTCAACAACGCCCACAGCCGGCCGAAATAGACCGAGAGGATCGCCAGGATGGCGCCGAGCTGGATGAGCACCTCGAATGTCTTGCCGCTGCTTTCGAAGCCGAGGAAATGGCCGAGAAGGAGCAGATGGCCCGTCGAGGAGACCGGGATGAATTCCGTGAGACCCTCGACGAATCCGAGGAGCACGGCGCTGATGATGGTGTCTGCCTCCATGAGGGCTCCGGTTTCCTCGGGTGATCGGCTCCGAACGGCGGGTTCGGGGCCAGGTGTCTGCCGCGCGGATCTTCCATATCCGCCTCTTCGGCGGCCGGGAAGACGCTGCCCCAACCTCGCCACGAGCAGCGTGTTGGGTGCGGTGCCATGGTGGAGGCGGATCGATTCGCCGCGACCGCGCCGCCTGTCGATCGTTGCTGCAGATCCCCGCGAAGGCAAAGGGAAACAGGGCGCGAACCGCGCGCGCCGCCCGGCCGCCTGCGGGTCTTTTCCCGTCTGCGCCCGGTCCTGCTAACGGCGCGTTAACGCCTTGGCCCCGATCGGTTGTTGTCCACCCCGCGAGCGCGACGAGATATGTTCACCCTTTATCACCATCCTTTCTGTCCGACCTCCCGTTTCGTCCGCATGGCTCTGGCGGAATACGACACCAAGGTCGAACTCGTCACCGAGCATGTCTGGCAGAACCGGGAGGCGTTCTTGCGCCTGAACCCGGCTGGCGAGGTTCCGGTCGTGATCGAGAACGACGGGCCGCCTTTGTGCGGTGCGAACGTGATCATGGAATATCTCGAGGATACCCGCGGCTATGCCGCCGGAAAGCGGCGCATGATGCCGGACAATCCCGACGCCCGGGCCGAGGTCCGCAGGCTGTGCGAGTGGTTCCTGTCGAAATTCCATGCCGAAGTCTCCGACCCTTATGTCCGCGAGCGGATCTACAAGGTGGAGATGCCGGCCGGGGCCGGTGGTGGAGCGCCGGATTCCGCGTCTCTGAGGACGGCGCGCCAGAACATGCGCCACCATCTGCGCTATCTCGGTCACCTCGTCTCCAAGCGCGACTGGATCGCGGGCGACGCGATTTCGTTCGCGGATCTGGCTGCAGCGACGGCGGTCTCGGTGGTGGACTATCTCGGCGAGGTCCCCTGGAACGAGGATGACGCGGCGCGGTCCTGGTACGCCCGGATGAAGTCGCGGCCGTCCTTCCGACCGATCCTGGCCGAGATCGCCCGCGGTGTGCGGCCGGCCCATCATTACGCCGACCTCGATTTCTAGACCGATCAGAGCGCCCTCCCGGACGATTTGTCGGGCCGCCCTCATTGCGCGGCAGCTCTCAGGGGCCAATATCGACGGGACCAGTCATCCCGACGCGAAACGGCGGAGACGGACCAGGGCCGTCCACTTCCGATGGATACGCTGACACAGCCAGTTGCCGAGACGGACCGGTCCGACACCGATGGTCGGCTTGCGGCCTTCGTGAAGGAGCGCGCCGGCGCCCTCGGCTTCGACGCCGTCGGGATTATGGCCGCGGAGGCGCTTTCGGCGACCGCAGGAGAGCGCCTGGACCGCTTTCTGGCACTCGGCCGCCACGGCGAGATGGGCTGGCTGGAGGAGAAGGCCGGCTGGCGGCGCCATCCGAACGCGCTCTGGCCGGATGCCCGGTCGGTCATCATGGTGGGGCTCAACTACGGGCCCGACAGCGATCCGCTGGCACAGCTTGAGCGCCGCGACCGGGCTACGATTTCCGTCTATGCGCGCAACCGCGACTATCACGACATCATCAAGGGCCGGCTGAAGACGCTCGCGGGCCAGCTCGTGGCGCGGGGCGGCGGCGACGTGAAGGTGTTCGTGGACACGGCCCCGGTGATGGAAAAGCCGCTTGCCGAGGCGGCGGGGATCGGCTGGCAGGGCAAGCATACCAATCTGGTGTCGCGGGAGCTGGGCTCCTGGCTGTTTCTGGGAGCCGTGTTCTCGACGCTGCGATTGGAGCCCGACGCAGCCGAAGACGATCATTGCGGATCCTGCCGCCGGTGTCTGGACGTCTGCCCCACCGACGCGTTTCCGGCGCCCTATCAGCTCGATGCGCGGCGCTGCATTTCCTATCTCACCATCGAACACGCCGGCGCGATCCCGCGCGGGCTGCGCGCGAAGATGGGCAACCGGATCTATGGCTGCGACGACTGCCTGGCCGTGTGTCCGTGGAACAAGTTCGCCGCCGAGGCACGCGAGGCGAAGCTTGCGAGCCGCGACGATCTGCGCGATCCGCCGCTGGCCGAGCTGGTCGCGCTGGACGACGCCGCCTTCCGGCAGCGCTTCTCCGGCTCGCCGATCAAGCGGATCGGCCGCGCCCGGTTCGTTCGCAACGTGCTGGTTGCGATCGGCAATTCCGACGATCCGGGCCTCACCCCTTGCGCCGAGGCGCGTCTTGACGATCATGAGCCTCTGGTGAGGGCGGCGGCGGCATGGGCCGTGTCCCGGCTTGCGTCGCGCGACAAAGTCGCCGCAATCTGTGCATCTTATGCACCCTTAGAAACCCACCCGATCCCGATGGAAGAATGGGAGGCCGTTCGTGCTGAGCTCGACCCCTGAGTCAGACACCGACCTCGAATCCGCCCGCGAAGCACCGGCCCGGCGTCTCGTCTGTCTCGGCCTCGGCTACAGCGCGAACGCGCTGGTCGAACTGCTGGACACGCGCAAGGTCGACATCACCGGCACGACGCGAAGCCCGGAAAAGGCCGACGCGATGCACAAGCGCGGCATCCGCACGATCCTGTTCGACGGAGAACGGGAATCGCCGGCGCTGGCCGACGCCATCCGTCACGCGACGCATCTTCTCGTTTCCGCCGCGCCGACGGAGAACGGCGATCCGTTCCTGTGGCATCACGAGCGCGACATCGTCCATGCCGAGGGCCTGAAATGGATCGGCTACCTGTCGAGTGTGGGCGTCTACGGCAACCATGACGGCGCCGTGGTCGACGAGCGCTCCGTCTGTCAGCCGCAATCGGAGCGCTCCATGTGGCGGCTCGCCGCCGAAACGGCGTGGATGTCGCTTGGGCATCGCACGCATGTGCCGGTGAGTCTGCTGCGGCTTGCCGGGATCTACGGCCCCGGCCGCAACGCGCTCAAGCAGATCGCCGACGGCCGCGCGCGCCGCATCATCAAGCCGGGCCAGGTGTTCAACCGGATCCACGTCGACGACATCGCCCGCACGATCGAACGGTCGATGGATCGTCCCGCCTCGCGGATCTACAACGTCGTCGACAACAAGCCGTCGCCGCCCCAGGACGTGATCGAATTCGCGGCGGAGCTGATGGGGGCGGAGCTGCCACCGGCCATCGATTTCGACGAGGCGGACCTGTCGCCGATGGCGCGCACCTTCTACGGCGAGGTCAAGGTCGTCTCGAACCGGCGCCTCCATGACGAGCTCGGTGTCCGTCTCGAATATCCGACATATCGCGAGGGGCTTCGGGCCCTCTGGGACTCTGGGCGGTGGAAAGGCTGAGCGACGTGGCGATGCGCGTGAGACATCTGGTCCGTCCGGGACCCGACCGAACGGGACGGTCGCTGCGGTGCGTCGGCGCGCTGGCGCTGGCGGCCCTCGTCGCGCTTGGCACGGGCGCGGCGTCTGCGCAAAGCTACGAGCAGGACCGGTTGCAGCAGCAGCAATACCGCTCCCAGCAGGGCCTGCAGCGCTCGACCGACCAGCTCAACAACAGCCTGCAGCGCAATCAGCAGCAACTGGACAACCGCGCGACCACCCGGCAACTGCAGCAGCGCCAGCAGATCGAACAGATGCAGCAGCAGATGCAGAACCCGTCGCGCATCAATCCCAACTATCAGTAGCGGGCCAGGATCGGCGAAGGCGTCGCCCAATTCGGCGGATCGCTCCGAAGGGCGACCGTCGGTTCGGCGACAATGGGGGAGGGGACCGAACGGTGATCGCCGCGCGACCGCATTCGGACTTCGGGATTGAGGTCGGCCTGCGTGCCGAGCATCGCAAACGAGCCGCCAAGGGCTACTGGGAAGCGTTTTCGCGAAAGCTCCGCTATCCGCTCGGTCCGGAAGCAAAGGCGATCGCCTTCCTCGAGCGCGTCCTCGATCCGAGCCACGCGATCAGCGCCGTGTCGGGCGCGGGCACATTCCTGGGCGTCGCCGGCTTCAAGACGCCGTCCGGCGCGTTCGTCGGGGGCGGGTTCGGAGATCTCGTCGCCACATACGGTTTCGCGGGTGCGGTGGTCCGTGGTCTGCTGGCGGGCCTTCTGGAGCGCGAATGCGAGCCCGGAACCCTGCTGATGGACGGCATCTTCGTGGAGCCGGACGCCCGGGGCCGAGGCGTCGGGAAAGCCCTGCTGCAGGCCGTCGAACGCCATGCCGTGGCAAGCCGTCTCGGGCACATCCGCCTGGATGTCATCGATACGAACCCGCGGGCCCGCGCGCTTTACGAGCGGGAGGGATTTCGGGAAAAGTCGGTCGTGTCGCTCGGGCCCCTGAAGGCCGTCTTCGGCTTCTCGCGCGCGACCGAGATGACGAAAGCCGTGAGCGCCGGGCCGAACGGACCGGTGGTCTGAGCGGGAAGTGCTCCGGAGCCTTTTCCGAACCGGTGGAAACACCGGATCGATAAGAAATGGCTCCAGGGTCAATAGGTTGAGCCATTCCTTTTCGTTCCGATTGATTCAATCCGAACGGGAAATGCTCTAGAAGCGGCGCTGCTGCGGTTCCCGGGCGAACCGGAGGACTTCGACGGCGGCCCGGGTGTCGGGCGTCGACGCAGCCTGATCCAGCGCCTTGAAGATCCGCTCGGCGGCCGACCACTGGCCCAGATTGTAGTGGGCATAGCCGCGCAGCAGCATGAGGTCGCGCTGTTCGGGGGCGACCCGCGACCGCTCGTCGAGCGCCATGATCGCCTGGGCGTACTTGCCATCCCGGTAGGCGGCGAGCGCGCGCTGGGTGAGGATGTCGCGGGACATCTCGGCGCGGCGCGTGCGCGGCTGGGGCGATTTGGTCGCCGCCACGGCGGCCTGGTTGGTGAGCTGCTTCTCCGTCTTCGCCAGCGTCTCGCCATAGGCGGCATCGGCGATGCGGTTGCGGTCGTAGGAGGTGGTGTAGGCGGCTTCGAAGGCCATCGCCGCCTCCATCGGGCGCTTCAGCCCAAGCAGGCACCAGCCGCGGGTGAGCGCATCGCCCCCGGTCAGGTCGCCCCGTCTGATGGAGGCATCGGTCAGGCCCACGCAGCCCCGATAATCTCCGCTCTGATAGGCGTCGCGCACGCCGGGCGAGGCGGCCGGGGCGCGGTCCACCAGCCGGCTGCTGGAAGGGGCGGAGGCCGACGAGATGCTGGTGTCGATGGCGATCACGTCCGGACCGCCGGTGGCCAGAACCGTCGCCGTCGAGGTGTCGGTGCCCCAGTTGGGAGCGCCGCCGGTATAGATGATGCCCTGGTCCGTCGGCTGTCCGCCGCGCACCTGATAGCCGGAATAGCTGTATTCCCGGGTGCCTGACGTGGCGACCGGAGCGGTCGTGGTGTCGGCAGCGGCGACCGCGAACGAGCCGGACGTCTGCCGCGCGGGCGCGGCGGCCATCTCGTTTGCAGCCTCTACCGGGGCGCTGCGCGGAGCGTTCGCCGCATAGGCTGTCGGCGCGGGGCTCATCGTCCGGACGGTCGCGGTACGCTCCGGGGTTGTGGTCGCGGTGCGCTGCGGGGTCGCGGTGCGGCTGGTGCGGGCAGGCGTGATCGGCATCGGCTGGGAGGTGCCGGCGGCCGTCTGCGGCCGGGCGCGATCGGTGGCGCTCATGCGCTGGCGGATGGGGCCGCAGTCGATCTGCTGGACGCCGCTCTGCTGCAGCGAGGCATCCGGGCTCTCCGCCTGGCTCGGCGCTTCGGGATCCGCGTTCTCGCCGGTCATCAGGCTGCGCACGGCCGGGTAGACCGGCGCCCATTCGGTGACCACTTCCTCGAAGCCCTCGGTGTCGCCCAGGCGCAGCCGCGCGAGCGCCAGACCGAACAGGGCGGCTTCCGACGGCTTCCAGTTCGCCGAGGTGATGAACCAGTCCTCGGCGGTCTGGAACTGGCAGGTGTTGTAGGCGTACCAGCCGAGGGCCTGCGCCCCATTGGCGCTCCTCTGGTCCACGACCACGGGGGCGAACTGGCTCACGGCCTGCTGGTCGACCTGGTAGATGTCCGTCCCGGTCAGGAACGTGGCGGCCGCCTCCAGATAGATCTTCATGATCTCCGAGGAGGTGTTGCGCCAGATATAGGCAGCTTCCCGGGCGCGGGCCTCGTCGTTCAGGGCGCGCAGGCTCAGGATGAACCCCTGCGCGGCATTGACGCCGTGCCCGTTCTCCAGAGCGAAGCGGAACCACTCCAGCCCGTCCTGCGGATTGTCGTGCCGGTAGAGATACCAGCCGAGCAGCGCCGCATCGTTGCTGTCGCGGCCGGTGGCGGCCTCGTTGGCCAGAAACTGCAGCTTGTCGGTGGAGACGGTCCGGGAGGGATCTTCCGCGGCCTGGCCGACTTCCCGACGGATCACGTCCAGCCGCACGGAGGCGAATTCGTTCTCTCCGTCGGGACCGGTGCGTCCGAACTGGAACAGTCGGTTGAGCTGGTCGTCGGGCAGGAACTCCGACGCCTTCTGGACCGTGGCGACACGTTCGGAGGTGTTGTCGCAATTCTGCAGGACGTAGGCGTACGCGTCGTAGGAGCGCTCCGGCCGGTCGGTCTTGGCAAAGGCTTCCGCCACCCGCCACAGGATGTCGACGTTCGAGCACACCAGCAGGTTCGGATGCTCGGCCGCGACGTTGATGACGGCCTGCCATTGTTCGAGCTTGGAGGCGTTGAGGATCCGCTCGCGCGCTTCCGCCTCGCCGAGCGCGTTGAGGAGCGCCTCGGGCGGCTGCCAGTTGGGCTCCTGCGCCTGACGCTGGGCGATCATCTCGCGGGCCTGGCTGTAGCGTCCCTCGCCATAAAGGTTCCAGATCTGCTGGACCTGCTGGTCTTCGCCCACCGGATCGAGAAGATTGGTCGGCGGTTCCCAGTCGGGATAGAGCGCCCGCAGGCGGCGCAGTTCCGCTTCGAGACGATCGACGTCCCCCTGGCGCGCGAAATAGCGAAGCGCGCTCTCGTCGGCCGCGGATGGTCCAGGGGCGCCGCGCTGTCCGCCGCTGGAATAGGCCGGCGTGGCGGTCTGGCCGTCCTGGGCGCTGGCCGGCAGCAGGAAGCGCTCGGTCCCGCCCGGCCAGGGCCCGATGTCGAGCACATAGCCGAGGGCGAGCGCGCAGGCCGCGCCGATCAGCAAATGATGCTTGCGCGTCAGGCCGCTCCCGCCGTCGACGGAGCCGAAGCCATCGCGTTTAAGACCGGATTGCAGGCCATGCAGGACGCGCTCCATCGGAGACTGGGGTCCGCGCCGAAGAGTGTTCGGCCGCCAACGCGTACTGTCCGGCTCCCTTCCGACACCCATTCCGCACCACCACACACCGGGAGTGGCCTGGATCCCGTTACCGGAGACCCGCTCCCGCGTCCTTCAAAAACTCACGCATTCGCGCGGCCGGATGGAAACACACTTCCGCCCGACTACATCGCCCTGTTCCACACCATGGGGCCATAGCGTTAACAGAACGTAAGACCTCAGATTTCCTGTCGTCTTTTACATTAGCTCGCCGGCATTTAGGCGGCAAACCCGCAAGCGGGTACCGGGACGATTCGCCACCACTCGGTTCCAAAAGCCGACCCTGCGCCCGACCTGTCGCGCCGCCGCGGTCAGGTGGACAGGCAGCGGGGATAATTCTCCGCCAGAACCGACAGTGCGAGCAGGTGGAGCGAAGAGCCGTAGTAGCTGGTCGGCTGAAAACTCTGCAGATCGGAGGGGACCGGGGTGTTGCGGAGCACGCAGGCGACCAGCGCTGCCTGAATCCGGTAGCCCGGCTCGTCCAGCTCCTGCTGGATGTCGTTGGTTTCCACATTCACCACGGCGGGGCGGCCTTCGCCGCTCTGGTTCCAGGCCTGGTCGAAGGGTTCGAGCAGCGACGTGTCGACGATCCCGCCCTGGATCAGATAGAGCGGGATCCGGATCGAATTGTAGCCGAACACCGGATCGAAGCCCTGGGCCGGGCGGGGCTGCTGGTTCGGCCGGACCGAGATCCAGTCGGTCGGCAGGTTGTACTGCCCGAACCTGGCCTCGCGGGTCAGGATGAGGCCGGTCGCCCGGACCTGGGCCCAGTCCACGGTGTTGTCGAGGGACTCCAGCGACTGAAAGGCATCGTAGATCCAGTAGGACAGATTGACGACCGGACCGTCCGGCCGCTCTGACGCACTGAAGCCCTGGGAGCCCGGCATGATCAGGAGAAGATTGTCCTGCTGGGTGATCAGCGTCTTGCCGATCGCCGCGGCCATGCGGATGGCATGCTGACGGTAGGTGTCGTTGTTCCAGCGGTTGGCCGCCCTCAGGAGGGCCTGGACGATCAGGATATCGCCGTCGGTCGCGGTGTTGATGTCGGCGATGTGGGGATCGGCGTCGGGAACCCATTTCCAGGCGGCGAGGCCGTCGTCGCGGATCAGAAGCTGGGTCAGCGTGAAGGTCCAGATCTGGGCGAAGGTGGCGGGATCGTCGGCGGCGACCGACAGAAGCAGCCCGTATCCCTGGCCTTCGGAATGGCTGATGTCGCCGTTTCCGGTATCGACGATACGCCCGTCCGGTTTCAGGAACGCCTCGCGGTAGGCCCGCCAGTCCGCCGCGGAAATCGAAGGGGCCGTCGCACTGATGCCGACGCCGCCCGTCTGGGCATGGGCAGGCGCCGCCCACGGGGAGGGCAAAAGGAGGCCGACGGACAAACTCGCGACGATCGGGGCCAGGACTGCAAGAACGCGGCGCAGTATGGTCCGCTTCATCATCACGGCTTTCTCCCCATGGGTCTGATGACGCTGTGCGTGGCGAAACCGAGCGCGACGGCGGCGGCGATCAGGACGATCGCGTAGATGCCGTTGTTCAGCGAGAACCAGTTCGCCGCGATCAGTCGCATATTCTCGAAACTCAACGGCTGCGTGACGATGAAGACCGGGCTCTCCGCCGGGAACGTGTCCACGCTGTCGTCATCGAGTTCGAAGGCCGTGAGCCGTCCGCCGAGCCTGTTCCACTGGCGCTCGGCCGAGAGCGCCGCCATACCGGCCGACAGGAGCGCGGGGTTCGGTGCCGTCACCAGGGTCCACGCCTGGTCCTCCGACTGGGGCGCGGTCGCCTGGGCGACGACCAGCGTGGCCTGATCGGAAATCACGTTGGAGCCGTCATCGGTCTCGCGAGCCGTCAGAAATCCGAACGAGACGTCGAACTGGCGGTGGAACCAGGACTGGAAGTCCTCGATCAGGCTCGACAGGCTGATGCCCTCGTCGACCTCGCCGCGCCAGC